>JAEZZV010000016.1 GCA_023418375.1 Actinomycetes bacterium
GCGGCGTCGTGGGCGTGTGGGTGGTGATGGGCGCCCTGGCGACCGGGGGGCGGTCGGAGCCCTGGACGACCGCGCTCGCGCCGATCGGGTTCCTGGCCGGGGCGGCGGTCGCCTACGCCGGCGTGGCGTGGCGGGACGCCGGCGGGCCGCTCCCGGAGGGGCCGCGGATCGCCCGTGCGACGGCACCCGGGCACGCGGACTACGTCGCGCGCCACGAACGGTGGGGCGCCTGGGTGGCCGCCGGCGTGGCGAGCGTGCTCGCCGTCGGGCTCGTGGTGGTCGACCGCACGGGTGCCCTCGACCTCGGCGGCGTCCCGCTCGGGTTGGCCGCCGCGACGGCGGTGCTGCCGTGGGTGCTGGCGGGCCTGGACGTGGTGGTCGCACGTCGGCTCCTGGACCGCCCCCAGGTCGCGGGCTCGACGCACGAGCTCGCGTGGGACGACGCGCTGCGCGCGCGGACCCTCCGGGACCTCGTGGGCGTCGTGATCACCGTCGCGGTGGTCATGCCGGTCATGCTGCTGTCGGTCGTCGCGGAGGCGCTGCCCGGCGGCTGGCCCGAGAACCCGGCGGTCGGCGTCGTCATGGGCCTGACGGCGGGGCTCCTGCTCGCCACCGGGGTGATGGCGCTTGTGAGCGTCGTCCTCCAGCCGCGTCGGCACGTCCGCGCGCGCCTGTGGCCGGCCCCGTCGGCAGCGGCCGGTCACGCGGCACCCGGGCACGCGGCACGCGGGCACGCGGCACCCGGCGGTGCCCGGTGATGCTCGTCGTCGACGCCGCCGCGCACGTCCCGCCCTACGAGCAGGTGCGGGCGCAGATCGAGGGGCTCGTCGCGCTGGGCGAGCTGGCCCCGGGTCACCGGCTGCCCACCGTGCGCCGTCTCGCGGGCGACCTCGGCCTCGCGGTGAACACCGTCGCCCGGGCCTACCGCGAGCTCGAGCAGGCCGGGGTGGTCGAGACGCGCGGCCGTCGGGGCACCTTCGTCGCCGTCCGCGGCGCCGACCGGGAGCGCGAGCTGCGGCTGGCCGCGCAGGCCTATGCGCGACGGGTGCGCGAGCTCGGGGCGGGCGTCGACGCGGCGCTGCGGGAGGCCAGGGCGGCACTCGACGCCTGAGGCTTTCCGGGGGTTTCCATCGGCGCGTGTCGGGCTTATCGTTGGCATACCAACGAATGGCGACGACGCCCTCGAGGAGGCCCACGTGCAGCAGATGGACGGCAAGGCCGACACACCCGAGCTCGCCCAGCTCTACGCCGACTTCGAGGCGGGCAGCCTCTCCCCGCTGTGGACGCAGCGCGACGACCTCATGCCCTTCACGCCGTCGCCCAAGGCCGTGCCGCACGTGTGGCGCTGGCGGACCCTGTACGAGCTCGCCCGTCGCTCCGGCGACCTCGTCCCGGTCGGGCGCGGCGGCGAGCGGCGCGCCATCGGGCTCGCCAACCCCGGCCTGCCCGGCACGGCGTACGCGACGCCGACGCTGTGGTGCGCGATCCAGTACCTCGGCGGTCACGAGACCGCGCCCGAGCACCGGCACAGCCAGAACGCGTTCCGCTTCGTCGTCGAGGGCGAGGGCGTCTGGACGGTCGTCAACGGCGACCCGGTCGCGATGCGCCGCGGCGACCTGCTGCTCACCCCGGGCTGGAACTTCCACGGCCACCACAACGACACCCCGCAGCCGATGGCGTGGATCGACGGACTCGACGTGCCGTTCTCCTGGTACACGGACGTGGGCTTCTTCGAGTTCGGCTCCGAGCGGGTCACCGACGAGGCCTCGCCGCCGGTCTCGCGGTCGGAGCGGCTCTGGGCGCACCCCGGCCTGCGCCCGCTCTCGCAGCTGGAGGACCAGACGAGCTCGCCGCTGGCCGCCTACCGCTGGGAGTTCACCGACCGGGCGCTGACCGAGCAGCTGAGGCTCGAGGACGAGGGCCACCCCGCGACCGTCGAGCAGGGTCACGCCGCGATCCGGTACGTGAACCCGACGACCGGCGGCGACGTCATGCCCACCATCCGCTGCGAGTTCCACCGGCTGCGGCCCGGCGCCGAGACGCCCCCCCGCCACGAGGTGGGCTCCGCCGTCTGGCAGGTGTTCGAGGGCGAGGGCACCGTCGTCCTGGGTGAGACCGAGCACCGACTGGCCACGGGCGACCTCTTCGCCGTCCCGAGCTGGGTGCCCTGGTCGCTGCACGCGGACAGCCAGCTCGACCTGTTCCGGTTCACCGACGGCCCGATCATCGACCGGCTGCACTTCACGCGCACGTTCGTCCCCGGCCTGCGCAACGAGGACCTGCCGTGACGGCTCTGCGCCTGGGCACCCTCCGGGTGGACGGCGGCACTGCGGGCGGCACGGTCGCGGTCCGGGTGGACGACGACGAGGCCGTCGAGACCGGGCACGCCGACGTCGGCGAGCTGCTGCGCGACCCGGCCTGGCGGGACCTCGCGGCGGACGCCGGCGGACGCCGGCACGCGCTCGCCGGCCTGCCGCCCAGGGCCTGGGCCCCGCCCGTGCTGCTGCCGTCGAAGATCGTGTGCGTCGGCCTCAACTACGCGAACCACATCCGGGAGATGGGGCGCGAGCTGCCCGAGCACCCGACGCTGTTCGCCAAGTTCGCCGAGGCGCTCATCGGGCCGTACGACCCGATCGTGCTGCCCGGGCACGCGGCCGAGGCCGTCGACTGGGAGGGCGAGGTCGCCGTCGTCGTCGGGGCGGTGGCGCGGCGGCTCGACGAGGCGGCCGCGGCGCGCGCGATCGCCGGATACGCGGTGCTCAACGACGTCACGATGCGCGACTACCAGTACCGGACCCCCCAGTGGCTCCAGGGCAAGACCTTCGAGGCCACCACGCCGTTCGGGCCGTGGGTGACCGCGCCGGCCGAGGGCGAAGGGCTGCGCGGTGAGCTGAGCACCGCCGTCGACGGCGAGCAGGTGCAGCGGACCCCGGTCGACGACATGGTGTTCGGGCCCGCCGCGCTCGTCGCGTACGTGTCGCAGATCGTGACGCTGCAGCCCGGGGACGTCATCGCGACGGGGACGCCCGGCGGCGTCGGGCACGCTCGCCGGCCGGAGCGCTACCTGCGGCCGGGCCAGGTCCTCACCACCTCGGTGACGGGCCTGGGGGAGCTGCGCAACGACGTCGTGGCGGAGGCCTGACGTGCCGGCCAGGACCGACAAGACGACCGACCCGGCACTGCGCGCGCAGCTGCTCCTCGCGCGCCGCGGCCAGGCGTTCTTCTCACGCGCGCTGAACGAGCTCCGGAACGACGAGCTCGACGCGCCGTCGCTGGTGCCCGGGTGGACGCGGCGGCACGTGGCCGCGCACGTCGGGCTCAACGCGCGCGCCCTCACGCACCTGACCGAGTGGGCCGCGACCGGCGTCGAGACCCCGATGTACGACTCGCCCACGCAGCGCGACGAGGACATCGCGTTCGCGGCCACGCTGCCCGCCCGGGCGCTGCGCAACCTGTCGGCGCACGCGGCCGTGCACCTCGACGTCGAGTGGCGCGACCTCGAGCCCGCCGCGTGGGAGGCGCAGGTCCGCACGGCGCAGGGCCGGGTCGTGCCGGCGCGCGAGACCGTGTGGATGCGCACGCGCGAGGTCTGGGTGCACGCCGTCGACCTCGACCACGGCGCGTCGTTCCGGCAGTTCCCGCCCGAGCTGGTCGACGCGCTGCTCGCCGACGTCGTCGGCGCCTGGCGGCGGCGGCAGTCGGCCGAACCGATCCCTGCGCTCGCGCTCGAGCCCCTCGACCGGCCGGGCGGAGCAGCCCTGGCGACCGACGGCCCGGGCCCGCTCCCGCTC
>JAEZZV010000322.1 GCA_023418375.1 Actinomycetes bacterium
CTCCGGCCGGCGGCGGGCCGTCCCCACGCCCCGCCGCCGGCCACGAGTGAGGGCTATGCCTCCGCACCCTTGAGCACGACGGCCACAGCGGCCACGTGCTCGGCTGCTACCGGCGAGGACGCCGGTACCTCGACGCGGACCTGTTCCCCAGCCACCACCGTGGTCATCTCGGCGAGCGTGGCCCCCCCGGGCCCGTTGAGGGAGACAGTGACGTCCCATCCCTCGCACCGCGCGTCCAGCCCCGACAGCAGGGCGGCGGTGACGCCGTATCCCATCAGTGTGGCGTCGTAGGCCACGTCGTAGTCCACTGACACCTGCGACGAGCTGCACTGTGCGCTGTCGCCGCCCCCCACGAGGATCTCGAGGGGGTTGTCGGCCATGCCGGCCGCGGACGCGGCGCGCACGCCGAACGCGGCCAGGCCGACGAGCGCGAACGCTGCGACCTTGCGGGCTGCTCGGGTGTTCATCCGGTACCCCTCCATGGGTTCCTTGAATGATTCCTGGCGTCTGCACCACCGCCCCGGACCTCCTGTCCGGCGCCACCCGCGCTGAGCGCGCAGGCGAGTGCCCCGTAGGGCCTAGGGGGTGTCGTGGAACCCCGCGAATGCGCGCTTCGATCGCCGCACCGCCGGGGGGCTGGTCCACTGCCAGTTGGCGTTCATCGGAACCCTGTCGTTCGGTAGCCCGGCTGACTACGTGAGTCCCGTGGCTTTGCGTCCCCACCTCGCGGTGGGTTTGCCGTTATCGCTGACGTGATCAGGATGGACCCCGACCGGCCCGCCGTCCAGACCCTTCACCCGGGCCCCATGTCCGGATTGGCCGCCGGTGCGGCCTAAGGAGCACACTGCCCGGATGGATTTCACCCGCTCGTTGCCCTCAGCAGCGCGGACGACGACAGCTGCGGCGGGGGGCGCCGTGCGGTGGCGCCGCTACGTGGCCACCGGCGACTCGTTCACCGAGGGCCTGTGGGACGTGCCCGGGGGCACCGCGCCCGCGGCCGACCTCCCGGTCCGCGGTTGGGCCGACCTGCTCGCCGCCCACCTCGCCGAGCGCGCGGCGCCCGCTCCGGCCGCAGACGCACCCGATGACGGTGCGCCCGGCCCCGACGACGACTTCCGCTACGCCAACCTCGCGGTGCGCGGCAGGCTCCTGCGGCCGATCCTGCACGAGCAGGTGCCCGCCGCCGTCGCGCTCGGCGCGGACCTGGTCAGCGTCGTGGGCGGCGGTAACGACCTGCTGCGGCCCGGCGCTGACCCCGACGTCCTCGCCGATGCGCTCGACCGAGCCGTGGGGCGGGTGCGCGCCTCTGGTGCGGACGTGCTCCTCGCGACCGGCTTCGACACGGTGCACAGCCCGGTGATCCGACACACGCGCGCGCGCACCGCGGTGTTCAACGCGCACATCTGGACGATCGCCCGACGCCACGGCGCCTACGTGCTCGACATGTGGGGCATGCGCGCGCTCCAGGACTGGCGCATGTGGGCCGACGACCGGATCCACCTGACCACCGACGGGCACCGCCGGGTGGCGCAGGGCGCGCTCGTCGCCCTCGGCCAGGCGCCTGACGACGAACGCTGGGACGACCCGCTGGCCCCCCTCCCGCCCCTGCCGCTCGCGGCGCGCGTCCGGGCCGACGCCACGTGGCTGCGCACGCACGCGTCCCCGTGGCTGGGGCGCCGCCTGCGCGCCCGCTCATCGGGTGACGACCGCCCGCCGAAGCGGCCCTCGCTGGAGCCCGTGCGCTGACGACGGCTCAGGGGCAGACCAGGGATCCCGCCGGGCCGGAGACGATCTGGAATGCGATCGTGAGGCGCTCGTTCGCCCTGAGCACCTGCGTCGAGCCGGGATTGCCGACGATCTCCAGCCGCGGCAGCTGGCTGCAGGCGTTGACCGCCTGGGCGTTCCAGGCGTCGCCACCCGAGCCGTTGCCGAGGCCGTTGATGCCACGTGGGGTCCAGCCGGGGAACGGGCTCTGACTGAAGTCGAGCGTCGCCGCCCATGCCGCCTCGCGCGAGGACGTGTTCCGGATGCGCACCTCGAACTGCTGGACGGTGAATCCACCTGTGGTCCAGCTGTTGCCCGCGGTGACGCTCTGCACCTCGCAGCCGGCGGGGCTCTGTGTCGGGGCGAGGATCGGCGTCCACACCCCCTGGACGTTCTGCCAACCGGTGACGTCGTGCGTGAGTCGGCAGGTCGCGGCCGCTCGGTAGGTCCAGTCGACCGGGATGGACCACCCCTCGACGACCGCGGACACGGGGCTTCCGGTCGTCGGCGTGAAGGAGTTGCTGAGCGTCACGTCGGTCTTCACCCCGGCGGCCGGCGCCTGGAGCCGGCCGGTGACGCTCGTCGACCCGGTGCCGACGGCCAGGTCGATCGTCTTGCCCACGCACGCGTCGGGCCACGAGGCAGGCATGGTGACCTGCAGCTGGCCCGTGGTCCCGTCAGCCCCCGCCCCAGCCGAGGCCGCGAGCCTCTGCCCGGGGCACGGGTGCCCCGCGGAGGCGACCGAGAGCTGGCCGGCGTTCACCTGGAGCTGCGCAGCGTTGCCGACGACGACGGCGGTCCCGGCCAGCACAGCCGTGACCACGAGGACGATGACGCCCCGGAGCGCGTTCCTCACGAGTGGATCACGACCTCGATGCTCTGGACGCTCGACGTCGGGATCGCCGCGAACGCGGCGGTGGTGAACGCGCCGCCGGCGGGCACCTGGCCCGTGACCTCGAACGGCGCGCCCGAGCTGCGGACGACCGTGAGGCGGTACTTCTGCCCCGCGCAGTCGGTGTCGACGCCGCTCACGGTCACTCGCGTGGTCTGGAAGGCGCTGCCGTTCCAGGCGCTTGCCAGGGCCGCCGAGACCGGCGCACCGTTCTGGCAGGACCCGACCCCGTTGGCACCGGCGGCCAGCGAAGGGCTCACCACGCCGAGGCTCGCCGCCGAGGCGAGCCCGAACCCGAGCAGCGCGACCACGGCGACGCCGAGGGCCGCGACGCGGCGGGGACGACGCAGGAGGGCCGCGAGCGCGCGTCGAGGACTGCGATCGGCGACGGTGCGGTGCGTCCTGCGCGTCACGCGGTCCTCCTTCCGAGGGCTCAGGTCGTGTCTGCGGTGGCGGTGCCGGGAGCTGAGGCGTGGCCGGCTCAGACGAGCGCCGAGACGGGTGGCTCGGGCGCCTCGTCGGGCGCCGGCTCGACGAGGTGCCCTGGGTCGGGCCCCTCGGCCGAGTCGTCCGTCGTCCCGCCGCCCTCCGCCTCGCCGTCCTCCGTGCCCTCGTCGTCGTCAGACCTGCCCGGCCAGACGACGATCGCGAGCGCGATGACCAGGAGCGAGACCCAGGTCAGCGGGCTGAGGAGGATCGAGGCGAACCTGCCGACCTTCGGCAGGTGCAGCGCGGCGGAGCCGAGGATGTCCTCGTCCGTGGGCGTCCACGGGTCCAGGAAGTCGTTGTTGTCGCCCTGGACCACCCAGCCGTCCTCGGCGTTCCCGTCGACGATGCGGTGGATCACCCTCGCCCCGCCCTCACCGGGCGGGTTGTAGACGATGACGTCACCGACCTCGACCGGCCCGCAGCGCGAGACGACCAGGTCACCCGTGTAGTACGTGGGCTCCATCGACTTGCCGGAGACGATCGTCAAGGTGGTGCAGCCGCCCAGCGAGCTGGGCCACAGGAGGTACCCGACGACGACCGCCCCCACGAGCCAGGTCCCGCTCAGGGCGAGGCCGAGCAGGCGGCGCAGTCGTCCCGCGCCGCCCTGCTCGGTCCCCTCGCCGGCGACCACCTGGGCGTTGAGTCGTCTCGGCTCAGCGGATGACCACGGCGACGCCGGTGACGTCGCGCGCCGACGCGACGGAGACCGTCAGCGCCTCGCTCGCGGCGCCGATCACCTTGGTCTGGGTGCCCATCGAGGTGCCGGCGGCGTTGTAGAGCGTGATCTCGAGCGTGCGACCGGTGCAGGAGGCGGGGGTCGTCGTCGTCTCGACGTCGATGCCGCTGACCGTCACACCGGAGACGCCGTACGCGCTGCTCGCGAACTGGGTGGTGTAGCCCACGTTCACTCCGTCCGCGTCGCAGCTCGAGACGTTGACCGAGCCGGCCTGGAGCGTGTCGCTCGTGACCTGGAGCTGGGCAGCGGAGGCCAGGGAGAGACCGGCGATGCCGACGATCGCGATCGCGACGGCGGCGGCCTTGCGGCGCGTGGAAGCCATGAGTGTGTCCTTCTGTCGGGTGCGGGTGGGTGGCCCGCATCGGGGGGGTCGCCGGTAGGGGGCCGGCGTCTCGTCCGGAGACCTGGGGAGGGCGCCCGGGAGAGTCACCTGGAATTGTGGTGGAAGCGGGCCGATCTACGAACACCCCGCGCCCGGCTTCACCCACTCTTCGGAGCACTTTTCACCCGCTGCGAGGTCGCGGTCCCATGGGTGTGACCAGCGCGCATGCGACCGCGCGGTCGCCCTCCGGCGCGGATCGGGTCACCCGCGCGTTCGACGGGAAGGGCATTGCTGCCCATGGCGGCGCATTTCTCACGGCCATTGACCTGCGCATTTCCTCAGGCCAGCCGAGGCGGGCCCCGGAGCCGTCGGCCGGCCCGCCCGTTTCTCCCGTCTTGTCACGGATGCCCCGGTACGCACTACGCTCGAACCAGCAGCCGTGGTCCCGGGGGGCGACATGGCGAAGCTCGGTGATGGAGAGCAGTGGCGCGGTGCCGCCGCGCTCGGAGGCGTGACCGTCGCGCTCGCCGCGACCGTCGGCGCCCTGCTGCGGGACTCGCTCCCGGCGACCTGGCCGGTCGTGGGTCCCACCGTGACGTTCCTTCGCGACCACACGGACGCGCGGTTCGTCGTGCTCGCCCCGCTCGGTCTCGTCGTGATCGCGCTCCTGGTGGCGTCGACGAACTGGCGCGCCGCGTCACTACGGCTGACGGTGCTCGTGGCCGTCGGGCTCCTGGTGGCCGTCGTCGCCTCGGTCGGGCGGAACGTGCAGCGCCTCGAGCCGACCGACGCCGCCGCCGCCGAGCTCACTGCGCTCGCCGAGGCCGTGGACTCGCTCGCGGCGCCCGCGGCAGCGGTGCCGGCGCAACGTGAGCAGGCGCTGTCGACCGCCCTCGCCGATCTGAGCACGGCGATCACCGCGGCCGACGGCTCGGAGGGGGCACCGCCAGGGCTCGTGTCCGCCGCGCGTGAGCTGGTCACTGCGGCGAACGACGGCGACGGCCCTCGCGTCACGAACGCGTCAGCGGCGTTCGCGCGTGCGACGCCCGCCAACCCGCCGCCGGTGCTCGTCGCGCTGAGCGAAGCCCTCGGTACGGCGGTGCAGGCCTACACGACGGAGGCTGAGCCACCGCCCAACCCGCAGGCGGTCGACGACGCGATCGCGCGGGCGTGCCGGGCGGTGAACGAGGCCGCACCCGACGACCCGTGCACGATCCGGCGCGGCTCCGGTGCCGATGCCGCGGTGGCCGACCAGGTCCCCGTGGCGCTCGCCGTCGTTCGCCTCGAGCTCGCGCGGTACCGGCAGGCGGTCCTCGGTCGGGACGAGGACGCGACGGCGGTCGAGGACGCGCGTAAGGCCCTCACCGCGGCGCGCGCGGCCACGCCGCAGACCGAGCCGCCGGAGCTCGGCATGCTCGACGCCGTCCGGGTCGGCGCGGAGCACGTGCTCTCGGGAGCACGACGCGGCGCGGTCCGCGGGCTGGGCACCACCGTCGAGCCGGCGGTCTGGGCGCTGCTCGCGGCGCTTGCGGTCGCGTTCTGGCGCCACGTCGAGCGGAGCAGCGGACGCCAGCTGCCCGGCCCCGTCACCGTCGACCTGCAACCGTTCGCAGGGTTCTCGCCGGACACCTCCGAGCTGCAGAAGGCCACGTTCCGTGCCGCGCTGCTCCGCAACATCTCCGAGCCGACCGCCGTGCCCGGCGCCGTCGCGCTCCAGTCGCTCACGGACCTGGTGGAGATCGCGCTTCCGGCCGCCGGGCTGCCCACGAGGGTCCTCACGGCGCTGAAGAGCGCGGTCCAGGCGCCGGTCGGGTACGCCGTCACCGGAGCGGTCATGCCCGCGGGCGCCGACGGCACCGGCGCGGCGCAGGTCATGGTTCGCGTCGCGGACCGGTCGGGCCGACGCGCGGAGACCGTCTCCGTGGTCTCGGCGGCCTCGGCGGCGGAGGCCTGCCGGGCCGCCGGCTACTGGGCGGCTGCCGTCGTGCTCGAGCGGAGCAGGAGGATCCCCCGGTGGGCCCGCTGGAGCAGCGCGAGCTCGAAGGCCCTCGCCGCCTTCGACGACACCGGCCGGGTCGGTGGCGCGGCGCCGTCGTCGGCCGAGCTGGCCGCCGCCGCCGCGCACGCGCCCGACAGCGGGGTCCTGCTGCACCGGTGGGCCGACTCCTGCGACCTCGACGGAGCGCGCATGCAGGCGCTGTCGCTGTACGCGCGCGCCGTGGCCGCCCATCCCCGGTACCCCGCGGCGCGCTATCGGCTCGCCGTGTCGGTGTCGATGCTCGCGCGGTCCCCGCAGCTGTGGGCCGGCGCCGGCAGCTCCGAACGAGTGCGCGTGGCTGGTCAGCTGGAGCGCGCGTGCCGCGCGATGGGCCTCGACGCCGTCGCTACGAAGGCCCGGGCCCTGGCCTCGGTTCAGGTCCCCGACGAGCCACCGCGGGACCTCGGGGAGAGGCTGAAGCAGGTCGCCGTGGAGCTCTTCGCAGACGTGGTCGCGAAGAGCTCCTACCTCTCGATCCCGGCGCACGCCCTCCGCGCGAGCGAGCGCGACCACTTCTGGCCGGCGGGCGCCGCAAAGCTCGGCCGCGACGGGACCTGGGCACGCCGCAGGTTGCTCGCGCAGTCGGCCCTTCTCGGCACCGGCGACACGACGTACCTCGACACGGTCACGAAGCGCGCCGCACGGCCGGGGTCGTTCTGGCAGCTCTCCTACAACCTCGCCTGCTACTGCGCGACCTACGTGGACGACGCCGGCACCCCGGGCAGCCGGCCCGAGGAGGCCCTGACCTGGCTCGAGCGGGCGTTGGAGCGCCCGGGAGCGGTGCAGATGGCTGGCGGCTGGCTCAGCACGGACCCGGACCTCGAGAGTCTCCATGGCAACCCCCGATTCGAGTGGGTGCTCTCCCAGGTGGACGACACACGGACGGTGGTGGCCAGCGATGCCTGACGATCTCGCCAAGCTCCTCCAGGAGAAGGGCCTAGGACTGACGTCGAAGGTCGCGCAAGCCCTCACGACCGAAGCCGACATCGCCGCCTGCCTGCCGCTGCGCACGTCGGACTCCGCGACGCCGTGGCGTGTCCCCCGCGTGCGCTGGAGCCAGGACGCGCCCGAGGCTGAGGAGACCGTGGTGGTGCGCCGGGCCGTCGTCGCGCCGCAGGAAGCGTGCGAGGTCATCGCCGCACTCGACCACTCGCTCGACGACAGCTGGACGAACTGCGAGGGGCGCCTCGTGGCGCTCGCGGCACCGGTCGGCACGGAATACCGCAGGATCGCGCTCACCCTGGCGCTCCAGGGCATTGCCACGACGCCCTACACTCCCCACGCCGTGCTCGAGTACGTACGGACGCCTGGGTCCTGGCACGTGTACGGCCCGTCCGTCGCGCTGGCAGAGGTAGAGAAGGGCGGACTCGGGCGACTGACCGATGCCAAGGACAGGCTCAAGGTTGCCGGGCTCGCTGCGCTCGTCGTCTCCGCCGATCACGGTCCCCTCGTGACTCAGCTCGACGTGCCGCCCCTCACCTGGGAGCCCCCTGGACGCCGGACGGTGAGGTTCTGGGTGACCCGCCGGTTCTTCGTCGACGGGGGGCAAGGGACCCACGCCTTCGCCATCCGGTAGCCGCGGCGCACGGGGCACCGCCATCGCCTGCCGACGCTGTGAGCCGCCTGTCGGATTCGAACCGACGACCGTCCGCTTACAAGGCGGGTGCTCTACCACTGAGCTAAGGCGGCGGGACGGGGCCGGGCGACGCCGGGCGACGCCCGGCCCCAGTCTGCCAGGCGGTCTCAGCCGCGGGCGTCCTCGATCGCCTGGCGCAGGATCGTCTCGTCGCGCCAGTCGACGGTGTCGCCGAGCGGCTCGCCGTTGAGGCGGACCGACGGCGTGGCCAGACGGCCGTCGTACAGGTCCCGAGCGGCGTCGGTGACCTGCCCGACCCACCAGGTGTAGGTGCCGTCCGCGATCGCAGCGACGGCGTCGTCGGGCACGCCCGCCTCGGTGGCGATCGCGCCGATTTCCTCGTCCGACAGGCCGGTCGTGCCCTCGGCGGGCTGGTTCGCGAACAGCGCCGTCTCGAAGTCGAGGTAGGCGTCCGGCGCCAGCTCGGCGACCGTGTACAGGGCCTGCGCCGCGCGCGTCGAGTACCGCGCGCCCATCGACTGGCTGTCGAGGTTGCCCACCACCCGGTGGTCGACGACGACCTCGCCCGCCAGCCGCATCTCGTCCAGGATCGGCATGGCCGCCTGCTCGAAGACGGCGCACCACGGGCAGATCGGGTCGGAGTACACGGTCACCACGACCGCGTCCCCGAACGCCCCGACGGGCCACTCCTCCGGCGCGTCCGCCGGCGGCGTGACGATGCCGTCGGCGTCCATCACGATGCCGCCACCGCCGTCGGCCGCGAACGAGGGCTGCACCTGCGGGCCGTCGGCGACCTCGTCCTCCCCGCCCTGGGCCAGGATGACGACCACCAGGACGACGAAGGCGATCAGCACGGCCGCGGCCGCGATGATCGCGATCAGCCGGTTGCGCTTGGCCACCCGCTCCTGCTGGGCGCGCAGTGCCAGGGCCGCCTGGCGCGCCTCGTCACGGCGCGCGGCCTTGGTGGGACGGTCAGTCGGGGACATCGGAGCTCCTTCCGGGCGCGTCGGCGCCGGCATCGAGGGTGGGGTCGTCGGGTCGGTCGAGAACCGCGGGGTGCAGGGCGCCGTCGAGCGACAGGCGCGAGCGGGGCCGCCACGTGAGGACCGCGGCGAGGGCGAGCAGGGCGAGGTCACGCAGCAGGTCGGGCAGGTAGTTCGTCTCGGCGGGGTCCACGGGGCCGCCACCGCCGAAGCAGCCGCAGTCGATGGACAACCCGCGGGCCCACGCCGACGCGATGCCGATCGTGAAGCCGACGAGCAGCAGGCCGAAGCCCGCGGCCGCCCACCGCGTGAAGAGCCCCACGATGAGCAGCGCGCCGAGCAGGACCTCGGCGAACGGCAGGACCCGTCCGACCACGTCGGCGAGGTCGTCGGGCAGCAGGCTGTAGGCGCGGACGGCCCACACGGACTCGTCGAGGTCGCCGAGCTTGATCACGCCGGCGTAGAACGCGACGCCGCCCAGCACGAGGCGCGCGGCGGTGGCCGCCCACGGCTGCCACGGCGGTGCGCCGCGGCGGGTGTGGGTCGACTCCGGGGGTGGGGACAGCACTGTGGACATGCGGGTACTCCGGGGTTCGCAGGGAGGCGCGCGCGAGCGCGCCGGGGATCAGGCGATCCCCACCGCCGGCGGTCCCCGCCACCACGGTCCTCCGGGCACCGCGCGTGCGCGCGGCGCGACCACGGGCACGTCGACGGCGACGGCCACGGCCACCGGCAGCGCGACCGGCTCGGCCGGCCGCGGCCGCAGCCCCCGCACGACGTCGACGGCCGACCGCACCAGGCGGCCCAGCCGCGACGCCAGCCCGACGCCCAGCCCCACGCCCAGGAGGTGCGCGAGGAGGACGGGCAGGGCGATCGCGACGACGACGCCGATGACCCGCTGCCCCTCGCCGACGCCGTACGTGCCGGCGGGGCAGGCCGCGGTGTCGCGCAGGAGGGTCAGGCTGACCCCGAACCTGCCGAGCGCACCTGCGGAGATGCACTCGTGCACCATCAGCGCGCCCTGCTGCAGCAGGACCGTCGCACCGGCGCCGAGCAGCGCGAGCACGGCCAGGGCGGCCGGGAACGCCGCACCGGGCCGGCGTGCGCGCAGCGCGCCTGCGGTCATGCGGCAACCATACGCGTCAGCCGATGTCCGGCGGGCCACCGAGCGGCCACCAGACCACGTCCTGACCGAGCATCGCGTCGGCCAGGAGCGCCGCGACGAGCACCCCGAGGGCGACGGCCGTCAGCGTCCCCGGCATCCCGGGCGCGGCCTTCGCGAGCACACGGCGCGCCCCGTCCCGGTGGGTGCGCGCCATCGGCCCGAACCAGACCATCACGAGCCCCACGGCCGCCACGACCCCTACCCAGGCGCGGCCGACCCACGGGAGGTTCCCGCGCAGCAGGCCCGACCCCACGCCGGGCACGAGCGGCGCGACCGTCCAGTGCCCCGCCTCGACGAGCCACCACAGGACGCCGCCCACGAGCACGACGACCGCCCCGCCGACGACGAGCGCCGGGACGACGCCGAGCGCGCCGCGCACCAGGTACCAGGGCCACGTCAGGACGGCCCGGAGGCGGTCGGTCGGCCGGGCTCCGCGGCGCGCGCGCCGCCGTTCGTGGGCCTCGACGTCGAGCTCGACGCTGCGCAGGAGGGCCGCGACCACCAGCGCCGCGACGAACGCCGCACCCGGACGGGCGAGCCCGAGGGCCAGGAACGGCAGCGCCAGCGCGGCCACCGTCCCCGTCCGGCGCGGGGGCGGCGGCGGGTAGTACGCGATCTCGTCGTACGGCTCCTCGTCGTACGGCTCCTCGTCGTCAGCCTCGTCGTAGGCCTCGTCGTCGTCCGCCTCGTCGTACGCCTCGTCGTACGCCTCGTCGTAGGCCTCGTCGTAGGCCTCGTCGTCGTCAGCCTCGTCG
Organism: Actinomycetes bacterium; assembly: GCA_023418375.1. GTDB lineage: Bacteria > Actinomycetota > Actinomycetes > Actinomycetales > Cellulomonadaceae > Actinotalea. The sequence goes on from JAEZZV010000322.1 coordinate 10,742, forward strand.
TACGCCTCGACGTAGGCGACGTCGTCCTCGGCGGCCCAGACCGCGGTGTCGCCCGTGGGCATGACCGTCGTCCCGCCGTCGTGCACCCACTCCTCGGCCGCGTCCCCGTCGTCGCGCGTCGCGACGAGCGGCGCAACCGCGGTGACGACCAGGGTCTCCCCTGCCGCGTCGTCCCCGGTCAGGGCGGGCGCTGGCGCGGCGTCGGCGGACGCGGACCCCGCGGACTCGGCGCCGACGGGCCGGGCGGCCTCGGCCTCGTCCGCGGCGGCCTCGAGGGC
>JAEZZV010000328.1 GCA_023418375.1 Actinomycetes bacterium
CCTCCGCTGCTGCGCGCTCGGCGGCGACGCGCCGGCTCTCGGCCATGAGGTCCTCGCCCACGGCCAGGCGCTCGACGAGCACGTCCCGGGCGTGGGCGCGGGTGTGGGCGTGCTCGGTCACCGCGCCGGACCGCGGGGACGAGAGCGTGGTGTCGGGCCCCCCGACCCCGGCCGCGCCGCTGATGAGCACCGCCGCACTGCCCACGGCCACGGTCGCGGCGAGACCGGTGGCGAGCCTGAGTCGTCGATCCATGGTGTCCCCCTCACGGGCGCCCTCGGGACGCACCGTCGACCCGCCCATGATGGGCACCGCGACCGGCGGTCCGCCACCCGAACGGCCTAGTGGTGCGGCGCCGTCGCCCGGCGCTGGCAGACTCCTCGCGTGCGCGACCTGGCCCTCCTGCCCAAGGCGCACCTCCACCTGCACTTCACGGGCTCGATGCGGCCGGCGACGCTCGCGGCCCTCGCGACGGCCCAGCGGGTGCGGCTGCCGCACGCGCTGCTCGACGCCGACCCCCTGCTGCTCCCCCCGGGCGACCGCGGCTGGTTCCGGTTCCAGCGCCTGTACGACGCCGCCCGCGCGTGCGTGCGGTCCGAGGCCGCGATGCGGCAGATCGTCGCCGAGGCCGCCGAGGACGACGCCGTCGAGGGCTCCGGCCGGCTGGAGATCCAGGTGGACCCGACGTCGTACGCGCCGTTCGTCGGCGGCCTCACCCCGGCGCTGGAGATCGTGCTCGACGAGGCCCGGCTCGCAAGCGCGCGGACCGGCGTGGAGGTCGGCGTCGTCGTGGCGGCGTCGCGCCTCCGGCACCCGCTCGAGGCGCGCACGCTGGCCCGGCTGGCCGCGCGGTACGCGGGCGACGGACCGGGCGACGTGGTCGGCTTCGGGCTGAGCAACGACGAGCGGCGCGGCGAGACCGACGAGTTCGCGCCCGCGTTCGCCCTGGCCCGACGCGCTGGCCTGGCGTCCGTGCCGCACGGCGGGGAGCTGCTGGGGGCCGAGCACGTGGCCGAGATCCTGGCGCACCTCGCGCCGGACCGGCTGGGGCACGGCGTGCGCGCGGTCGAGGACCGCCGGGTGCTGGAGGTGCTCGTGGCGCAGGGCGTCGCTCTCGAGCTCTGCCCGGCGTCGAACGTGTCGCTGGGCGTGTTCGCGGAGCCGCAGCAGGTGCCCTTGGGGGTGCTGCTCGACGCCGGCGCCACGATCGCGCTCGGCGCGGACGACCCACTGCTGTTCCGGTCGCGGCTGGTCGCGCAGTACGAGGTCGCCCGGCACGTGCACGGGGTGGACGACGCCGGGCTGGCCGCGATGGCGCGCTCGTCGATCCGGGCGTCGCGCGCGGCGGAGGCGACCAAGCGACGACTGCTCGCTGGCGTCGACGGGTGGCTCGCCGGGCCGGCTTGACGCGGGGCGGGGTGCTGCGTGATTGTATCAATCACTCAGCACATTAGGTCTTTGAGGGGTTCCCCGTGTCCTCGGTGTTCTTCCTGCTCGTACCCCTGCTGGCGGCCGTCGTCGGCACGGCTGTCGTCGCCGCCGTCGTCCATGCCGCGGGGCGGCGACCCGACCCCGCGCCCTCCGAGGCAGCGGCGATGGCGCGGCGGCACGGCCTGATCGTGAACGTCGCGGCGTGGACGGCCGCCGCAAGCCTCGGACCGCTCGCCCTGGCGCCGTTCGTGCTGCTGCTGACACGCACCGGCACGATCGACGCGCCCACCAACAACGCGGTGCTCGCCGGGACCCTGCCGGCGGGCATCGGTCTGGTCTTCCTGGGCGTCCACGCGCTCGGCGAGCGCACGTGGCCCAGGCCGACCGGGATGCTCCGCCGCGCCACGCTCCTCCCCCGCGGCGATGTGGCGCCCCGGTGGCTGCGCCGGGTCACCTGGGCGTGGGCCGGCACGCTCGTGGTCGCACTGGTGATCACCGGCCTGACGGCCGTCGAGGGCCGACGCTTCCGCATCAGCGCCGATGCGGGCCTCACCGAGCGCACCGCGGGCCCCTACCCCGGCTGGGACTTCGGCATCCCGCTGCTCGTGGCGACCGTCGTCCTCGTCGCATGCGCCGAGGGCACTCTGCGGCTGGTCGCCCGGCGCCCCGCCGTCGTCGACGCCGACCCCGCCTACGACGCCGCCTCGCGCCGACTGTCCGCGCACCGGGTGCTCCGGGGGGCGCAGCTCGTCCTCGGCTGGATGCTCGCCGGGGTCCTCGTCGCGGCCGGCGGCGCCATCGTCAACGCCCAGGAGATGGCCGTCGGCGCGCCGCTGGTGGCCCTCGGGTACGTCCTCGCCGTGGCAGTCCTGTGCCTCGCCCTGGTCCCCGCGCGGGCCGCCGTGCCCACAGCGGCCCTGGTCGCCGCGCCGGCGGGTCCGCAGGCCCAGCGGTGACCGGCCCGACGCCCGGCATCGAGCTCGACCTCGGGTCGAGCGTCCCGCCGTACGAGCAGATCCGGCTCCAGGTGGTCGCGCACGTCTCCGCCGGGCACCTGCGCGCGGGCGACCGGCTGCCGACGATCCGTGCGCTCGCAGCGGACCTCGGCGTCGCGGCCGGGACGGTCGCCCGCGCGTTCCGCGAGCTCGAGCAGTCGGGCGTCGTCGTCACCCGCCGCCGCACCGGGACCGTCGTGGCCGACGGCACGCCCGCCCCCGACACCGCGGTGCAGGACGCCGCGGCCCGGTTCGTCGCCGTCGCACGCGCCGCGGGAATGGGCGACGACGAGGCGCTGGCCGCCGTGCGCGGCGCCCTCCTCGGGCCGGGGACGCCTCGGACCTAGAGCGTCACGCCCACCAGCACCGGCTCGGGCTCGAGGGTCACGCCGAACTGCTCCCGGACGCCGTCGCGCACGCGGCGCGCGAGGGCGAGCAGGTCCGCCGTCGTGCCGTGGCCGCGGTTGGTCAGGGCCAGGGTGTGCTTGCTGGACAGGCTGACCGGGCCGGGCGCGCCGAAGCCGCGGCCGAAGCCTGCGTGCTCGATGAGCCATGCGGCGCTCGTCTTCACGAGGGAGGGGTCCACTGCTCCCAGCGACGGGCCGGTGGTCGACTCCGGGACGGCCGTGCGCACCGGGTAGCGGGGGGCGCCGTCGGGCAGGGTGTCCGCCAGGTCCACCGGCAGCACCGGGTTGGTGAAGAACGAGCCCGCGCTCCACGTGTCGGGATCCGCGGGGTCGACGATCATGCCCTTGCGGGCGCGCAGGCGCCGGACGGCGTCGCGCACCTCCGTGAGCGGCGCGCGGCGGCCGACCGGCACGTCGAGCAGCGCCGCGAGCTCCGGGTAGGCGATGGGCGCGGACAGGGTTCCGAGGCGCAGCTGGAAGCCGACCTCGAGCACGACGTAGCGGGGCGTGGGCGCCCAGGGGGACGGCCCGCCGTCGTCGGCGCGCAGCGAGGCCTTGAGCAGCGAGGTCCGGTAGCCGAAGGCGAGCTCGCCGACCGCCAGCGTGCGCACCCTGGCCCGCTCACGGTCCCAGGCACGCACGGTCGAGACGACGCCCGCGACCTCCTGGCCGTACGCGCCGACGTTCTGCACCGGGGTCGCACCGGTCGAGCCGGGGATGCCCGTGAGGGCCTCGACGCCCACCCACCCCTCGGCGACGGCGCGCTCGACGACGTCCTCCCACGGCGTGCCGGCGGGAACCCGCAGGCTCGCGCCGCCGCAGGAGCCGACGTCGCCCTCGACCGCGATCCCCGTGCGCACGTCACGCACGACGACGCCCGGGAAGCCCTCGTCCGCCACGACGAGGTTCGAGCCTCCGCCGAGGACCAGGAGCGGCTCGCCCGCGTCGTCGGCCGCGCGGACGGCGGCGACGAGCGCCTCCTCGCTGTCGGCCTCGACGAACCGGGCCGCGGGGCCGCCGAGGCGGAGCGTCGTCAGGTCGGCGAGGCGCGGGGTCACGTCGCCCAGGTTAGTTGGCCTCATCGGCCCCTTCCGCGACGTCGGCGGCGCGGGCCACGGCGGGCGAGAGGTCGTCGGCGGGCGGGGCCACGGGCACGGCGCCGTCCAACGGCCGGGTGACGCCCACGAGCAGCAGGCTGACCGCGGTCGGCACGACGACGGCCAGCAGCGCCTCGCGGTACCCGACGTGGTCGGCCAGCAGGCCGAGCAGCGGCGGGCCGGCCAGGAAGGCCGTGTAGCCGAGCGTCGAGACGACGGCCACGCGCCCGGGCGCCAGCCGCGGGTCGTCGGCGGCGGCGCTCATGCCGACGGGGAAGCCGAGCGCGGCGCCCGCGCCCCACGCCAGCACGCCGACGAGCGCCAGCGGCAGGCTCGGGGCCAGGGAGAACACCAGCAGCCCGACCAGCGCCAGGGACGCGGTGATGCGCAGCGCGACGACCCGCCCGAACCTGTCGAGCAGCGCCGTGCCGAGGAGGCGCATCGAGGTCATCGCCGTCACGAACAGCGCGAACCCGACGGCGCCGACCGCCTCGCTCGTGCCGAAGCCGTCCACGACCGCCAGGCTCAGCCAGTCGTTCGCCGAGCCCTCGGCGAGGGCCGCGGCGAGCACGACCAGGCCGATGAGCAGCGTGCGCCGCTCGCGCCAGGCGCGGAACGAGCCCGCCCGGCCGCCGGTCGCGGCGGGCGAGGTGCCGTCGGCGTCGCCGGCGGGCTCGGGG
>JAEZZV010000084.1 GCA_023418375.1 Actinomycetes bacterium
CGCCTGCCCGGTCCGCGCGACGGCGGAGATCGCCGAGTACCTGGCCGGGATGAGCGCGGGCCAGTGTGGTCCGTGCGTGTTCGGCCTGCCGGCGATCGCCGACGGCGTGCGCCGGCTCGCCGACGGCGGTCCGGGTCGTGCCGGCGCGACGCGCCTGTCCGGTGACCTCGACGCCGTGGCCGGGCGCGGCGCGTGCCACCACCCGGACGGCGTCGTCGGGCTGGTCCGGTCGATGCACGAGGTGTTCCGTGCGCACGCGGCCGCGCACGGCCAGGGCCTGCGGTGCGGCGGAGAGCGGTGGGTGCGATGACGCGGCTGCGGGTGGACATGGTGGCGTGCGACGGGATCGGGCAGTGCGCGCTCGTCGCGCCGGATCTCGTGGGCCTGGACCGCTGGGGCTACCCGGTGCTCCGGGACCGTGACGGCGCGGGGGCCTCCACGCGCGGCGACGACGGGCGGGAGGCGGCTGCCGCGCGTCGGGCCGTGCGGGCGTGCCCCCGGCGGGCGCTCTGGCTCGAGGAGGCTGCGCATCGGCCGACGAGCTCCCCCATGTATGGGACTTAAGTCCCTTCTTCGTTCGGCCTCCGCTCGGTCAGCCTCGAAGGGAGGATGTCGGGGCAACGTCGCCCCGGCGCCGCGACCGGAGGCTCCGATGGCCGCCAGGGTGCTCATCACCTATGCGACCAAGCACGGTGCCACGAAGGGCATCGCGCAGGCCGCCGGCTCGATGCTGCACTCGTGCGGCCACCAGGTGCGCCTGCTGCCGGCGGCGGTGGTCCAGGACGTGCGGGGCTACGACGTCGTCGTGATGGGGTCCGCGGTCTACCACGACCAGTGGCTCTGGGACGCGCGTCGCCTGGTCAAGCGCGTGCGTGGCGAGCTGCGCGGGGGGCCGAAGGTGTGGCTGTTCTCCTCGGGGCCCATCGGTGGCACTGACGAGGCGGACGCCGAGCTCGCGGCGACGGTCGGCCTCGACCGGGACCTGCCCTGCTGCCTCGACGGCTCGCTGCGCGGGGTCGACGTCCGCGGGCACGCCGTCTTCCCCGGGCGCCTGGAGCCCAAGGTCGCGGCGGAGTTGGACACCTGGGTCCCCCACGGCGACTGGCGCGACATGGCGCTCGTGCGCCAGTGGGCCCGACGCGTCGGCGGGTCGCCGGCGGTCCCCGCGCTCAACGAGTTCCCGGTTCCCGAGCACGGCTGGGGTCTGCGCCTCGGGCGGGTCTGACGCCCTGGATCAGTGGATCGCGTCGCAGACGACGCGGCGCGGGACGAGGCGCACGACGGCGCCCGGCACCCCGGGAGTGCGCGTCACGTCGGCGTCGGCGCGCACCTGCAGCCAGCGGGAGGAGTTGCCCGGGTCGACGACCAGGGCGGTCGCCCGCGGGTCGGCCGCGAGGTCGGCGAGCACCTCGTCGTCCGCGGGGACGATGACCGCCGTGCCGTCCGTGCCGCACGCGGTCGGCCGGGTACAGGCGCGCCCGTCGGGGCGGACGGTCGCGAGGACCGCGGACGTGCGGCCGTCGAGCAGGTCCAGGTGCGTGGCCGGGAGGGGGACCGTGCCGGGCGACAGCGAGTCGGCCGGGCCGACCGGCGGCGCCACGGGGACCGTCGTTCCGGCCGCGACCCGCACCGGGCGCAGGCGGAAGGTCACCGGGTGCTCCACCTCGGCCACCTCGGCGGGCACGACCGCGCCGAAGTGCGGCGCGACGCCCGTGTAGCGGACGGCGATCGCGTCCAGCACCGCGACGGCGTCCTCCGGGCGCTCGGCCGGGTCGTGGACGACGTCGGCACGCAGCTCCAGCCAGCGGCCGTCGGCGTCCCGCAGCAGCAGGGTCGCGCGCGGGCGCTCGCGCAGGTGCCGGGCCTTGGCGAACTCCGCCATGGTGCTCAGGACGACGTCGTCGCCGTCCGGCATCACCCACACGACCGAGACCTGGAGCCGCCCGGTGCTCAGGTGGTTCGCGAGGACGGCGGGCAGGGGCCGCTCGAGGAGGTCGCGGTGCGAGTCCGGGATCACCCGTCGATCATGAACCGGCGGCCCCGCGCCCGTCCCCCGGATCCTCGAGTGGAACGAGAGTGGAGCACGACGTTCCACTCGGGGCGGAATCACCTCGGTTTCGTTCCACTCGAGGGCGTGCGCCTCCGCGCTGTGTCCGCGAGCGGCTGGTGAACCGCGGCGATGACTGGTGGACCGGGCGGTCGTCGGCGGGGTGACGGCTCAGGGGCAGGTGGAGTCCGCGTCGGTGTCTGCCGGGTAGAGAGGGCCGCCGCCGGCCAGGTCCTCGGTCCGCTCGACGCCCAGCAGGCTGCGAACGGTGACGTCGCCCCACGAGGTCATGTCGACGACCGGGCAGCCGGTGATCCGCCAGGCCACCATCAACCAGGCGGTCTCACCCGCGGCGAGCGACTGCGGCAGCGCCACGGCGTCCGGGTCGACGCCCGACGCGCGGAGCAGGTCCTGCGGCGTCGCGTCCGGGGAGTGCACGTCCGTGAGTCCGTGCCGGCCGTCGACGTCGGGCAGGATCCACGCCCCGGCGACCTCGGCGGCCTCGGTTCCGGTCACCCGCTCGACCGTCAGAGGGCCCGTCGTCGAGATCTCGTAGAGGGACACGGGAGCGTCCTTGGCCGAGCTCCGATAGCTCGTCGCGTCCTGAGTGAGCGTCGGGCGCAGCACCGGGGCGGCGAACCAGACCGCCGCCAGCAGCACGACGGCGAGCGCCGTCAGCGCGGCGGCCCGGCCCCGCGACGGTTCGGGGACGAGCATCGCGAGCGTCGGGTCGGGCGTTGCGCCGGGCATTGCCTCTGTCATTGGCCCAATGTACTATGCCAATAGGCCAGAGGTGAAGGGGGTTCGCGGTGGACGGATGGCTGGCCGGGGCGTTCTTCGTCGTCGTCGCGGTGATCACGCTCGTCGGCGTCGCCGGGGTGCTGTACGACGGCCGTCGGGTCTACCCGCGCGACGTCGCGTGGCTCGCCGGGCGGCCCGTGACCGAGCTGGAGGCGGACGTCTGCACGCGCTACCTGCGGCGGCACCGGGTGCACCGCCTGGTCGGCGGGCTCTCCGGGGTCGCCGTCGGTCTGGCGCTCGGCCTGCGGTGGGACGGGAACGCGGGGCTGTCCGTCGGCGGCGCGAACGGCCCCTTCGGCGACGTCGTCTTCTGCGGCGTGGCCGGCGTGATCGTGGGCGCGCTGTCCGCGGAGAGCTTCCGGATGCGCCTGCCCCGGACGGGACCGGTCGCAGCGTCGCTGGCCCCGCGCCCGCGGCTGCCGCTGCGCCGCACGGTCGCGTCCGCGTGGGCCCTCGTGGCGGTGGGCGCCGGCATCGCGGGAGCGGGCCTGGTGGGCCAGGGCGACCCGGCCGGTCTCCAGGCGGTCGTGCTGGGCGTCGTCGTCCAGGGCATGGGCACGGCGACGCGTCGTGCGATCGCGCACCGCCGCCGACCGGTGCTCTCCGAACGTGCCCTCGAGCTCGACGGGCGGATGCGCGGGTTCGCCTCGGCCTCGGTCGCGCGGCTGCAGGCCTCGATGGGGTGGCTCGTCGTGTACTGGGCGCTCGTGGCGCTGCCACGGGACGTCCCCGGGTGGTCGGTGGTGTTCGGCGTCGCCTCGCTGGGGTCGTTCGTCCTCGCGATCGTGTACCTGCGGCGCGCCGCGCCGCGCCCACCCAACGGCTGGGGCCTCGCGCCCCTCCCGCAGGCGGCGACCCCGTGATCGTCAGCGTCGACCCGGCGTCGCCGGTGCCGGTCTTCGAGCAGCTCCGGGCCCAGATCCAGCGGCTCATCGTCTCGGGCGCGCTGCGCCCCGGCGCGACGCTGCCGCCGATCCGCCAGCTCGCGAGCGACCTCGGACTCGCCCGCGGGACCGTCAACAAGGTCTACGACGCGCTCGTCCGCGACGGCCTCGTGCGGACCAACGGCCGGCACGGCACCGTCGTCCTCGAACCGCACGAGGCCACCGCCTCGCGCGACGACCTCGCCGACGCCGCCGCCGCGCTCGCCCTGGTCGCACGCCAGCTCGGGCTGGGCCCGGCAGAGGCGCACGCGGCGCTCGACGTCGCGGTGCGCCGTCTCGCGGGCC
>JAEZZV010000112.1 GCA_023418375.1 Actinomycetes bacterium
GGCGGGCCGGGGAGAATGGCGGCCCCGGGCCGGGCACGCTGTGTGGCCGACCTGGCGCCGGCCGGTCAGGTCAGGGTCAGTCGGCGATGCCGGACTCGACCTCTTCGGCGCTCCAGTAGCCGGAGTCGACGAGCTCGGACTGGATGTTGTCGGCGTAGATGATCGTCGACTCGTCGAGGTGCGACGGAACGACCTTCACGCCGTTGTCGTAGTCCTCGGTGTTGTTCGCCTCGGGCTCCTCACCGTTGAGGTAAGCAGTCGCGGCGATGACGGCCTGGGCGGCCAGCAGACGGGTGTCCTTGAAGATCGTCGAGAACTGGACGTCGTCGGCGATCAGCTTGACCGACTCGATCTCGGCGTCCTGGCCGGTCACGATCGGGAAGCCCTCGGCGATGGTGGCCGGGTAGCCGGCGTTCTGCAGCGCGACGATGATGCCGCGGGACAGGCCGTCGTAGGGGGACAGGACGCCCTGGACCTTGGTGCCGTCGCTGTACGTCGAGGTCAGCAGGTCCTCCATGCGCCGCTGAGCGGTCTCCTGCTGCCAGCGCAGGATGTTGACCTGCTCGATCGTCGTCTGACCGGACTTCACCACGAGGGTGCCGTCGTCGATGAGCGGCTGGAGGATCGACATGGCGCCCTTGAAGAAGAAGTGCGCGTTGTTGTCGTCCAGCGAGCCGGCGAAGAGCTCGATGTTGAACGGGCCCGTCGCGTCGCCCTCGGAGCCGTCGGCGTTGAGCACGCCGAGACCCACGAGCAGCGAGGTCGCCTGCTGCACGCCGACCTGGAAGTTGTCGAACGACACGTAGAAGTCGACGTTCTCCGAGTCACGGATGAGCCGGTCGTAGCTGATGACCGGGATGCCCTTGTCGGCGGCCGACTGCAGCTGGCCCGACAGCGTGGTGCCGTCGATCGCGGCGATGATCAGGGCGGTGGCGCCCTTGGAGATCATGGCGTCGATCTGCTGCTGCTGGGTGGGGATGTCGTCGTTGGCGTACTGCAGGTCGACCTCGTAGCCGAGGTCCTCCAGGCCCGACTTCACCGCGTCGCCGTCGGCGATCCAGCGGGACGAGGTCTGGGTCGGCATCGCGACACCGATCAGGCCACCCTCCTCCGGGGCTTCCTCGGTGGTGCCGTCGTCAGTGGTGTCGGTCGTCTCCTCGCCGCCACCCGCGCCGCCCCCGCCGCACGCGGCGAGGGACAGGGCGAGCGTCAGGCCCGCCGCAACCGCGGCGAACTTCCTGGTGCTCATGAATCTCCTCCTCGAGATCTACTGCTCTTCCTGAGTCGGGGCGCTCCCGTTGGACCGTCCCGGGCGACCTGACCGCCACCTCGGGACCGGCCAGGAAGTCTTCTGTTGTGGGGCGCTACTCGACCCGGACGACGTCGAGCCCCGCCCGCTCGAGCCGGCGCACCTCGTGCTCGGGTGCGGACGGGCCCGTGACGAGCGTGTGGACGTCGGCGAGCCGGGCGATGCGCCCGAGGTGCGTCTGCCCGAGCTTCGAGCCGTCGGCGACGACCACGGCGCGGCGCGAGGCCGCGATGATCGACCGCTTGACCTCGGCCTCGGGCAGGTTGATGTTGGTGAACCCGTCGGGGTCCACGCCGTTGCAGCCGACGAACGCGATGTCGACGTGCAGCTGCTCGAGCAGGACCGTCGCCAGCGGGTTGACGAGCGAGTGCTGGAGACGGCGCAGGGTGCCCCCGGTGACGACGACCGTGAGCCGCGGCATCGCGTGCTCGAGCTCCAGGGCGATGTTCAGGCCGTTGGTGACGACGGTGACGCGCTCGAGGTCCGTCCGGGCGACCAGCGCCCGGGCGACGGCCGTCGTCGTGGTGCCGACGTCGAGCAGGACGCCCATGCCGGAGTGCACCAGCGACGCGGCGTACTCGCCGATCCGCTGCTTCTCGTGGGCGAACTCGACGAGCGACTCCTCGAAGGACGGCTCGGGCCGCGCGTTGCGCGAGGGCGGCATGACGCCGCCGCGGACGCGGCGCACCGCGTGGGAGGACTCGAGGGACGCGAGGTCCGCGCGGACGGTGACGTCGGAGATGTTGAAGGCCTCGGCCAGCTCGGACACGCGGACGAACTCGCGGTCCGTGATGAGCTGGAGCATCCGCTCGCGCCGGACCGGCACGGGCAGGAGATCGGTCTCCTCGTTGAGCACGCGACGATTGTGAGCGATAACAACGGGTGGGTCAACTTCGTGAAGTCAACTTTCGATTACGAAAACGTAACGCTGCTTGCGACCCGATAACGAAAGTTCCGGCGCCCGAGCGAAACCGTCTCGCCAGCCCGTTCCACGCACGACGGGGCGGCGAAGGTTGCTTTCACACGCTGTCGATCGGCTTTCCCAACCGAAAGCGTACGCAAACCTTCGCCGCCCCATCAAGGGTCGCTCCGGTGGGAGCGCGACCTCCGCGCCCCACCTGCGGTCCTGCTCGCCGGCCACGCCCCGACCGCGCCCCCACCGCGAGATCGAGACCGTGGCGCGAGGTCGAGAGGCCGGACCTCTCGACCTCGGCGCGGACTCCCGACCTCGGACCGGGGACGTCAGGGGACCAGGCTCAGAAGCCCTGGGCCAGGTGGAACCAGACCTGGTTCCAGCGCAGCTCGTTGGCGAAGCCGCGCGTGGTCGTGGACTCGTCGATGACCAGGAGCTCGGTCCGCGCCATCGCCGCGAAGTCCGCGAACACGTCGACGCCCACCTGCGTCGTCAGGACCGTGTGGTGCGCCGCGCCGGCCATGAGCCACGACTCGGCCGACGTCGCCAGGTCCGGTGCGGGGCGCCACACCGCGCGCGCCACCGGCAGGTGCGGCAGCGGCGGGTGCTCGACGATGTCGACGACGTTCGCCGTCAGGCGGAACCGGTCCCGCATGTCCGACATCGCGACGACGAGGCCCGCGCCCGGGTCCGTGTTGAACACCAGGCGGACCGGGTCCTCCTTGCCGCCGATGCCCAGCGGGTGGATCTCGAGGCTGGGCTTGCTCGTCGTGAGGCTCGGGCAGATCTCGAGCATGTGCGCGCCGAGGATCTTCTCGTCCCCCGGCGTGAGGTTGTAGGTGTAGTCCTCCATCAGGGAGGCGCCGCCCGGCAGGCCCTCGCCCATCACCTTCGCGATGCGCACGAGCACCGCCGTCTTCCAGTCGCCCTCCGCGCCGAAGCCGTAGCCCTTCGACATCAGCCGCTGGACGGCGAGACCCGGGAGCTGGCGCAGCGCGCCGAGGTCCTCGAACGTCGTCGTGAAGGCGGTCGCGCCGAGGCCCTCGAGCAGGGTCAGCAGCGCGAGCTCCTGGCGGGCGCCGTAGCGCAGCGAGTCGTGCCGGTCGCCGCCCTTGCGAAGCGCCGGGACGACGTCGTACAGGTCCTCGTACTCGGCGACCAGGGCGTCGACGTCGGTGTCGGCCACCTCGTCGACGGCCGCGACCAGGTCGTTCACGCCCCACGTGTTGACGCTGACGCCGAACCGCACCTCGGCCTCGGTCTTGTCCCCCTCGGTGACCGCGACGTTGCGCATGTTGTCGCCGAAGCGGGCCAGGCGCAGGTCGTGCGCGGCGGCCCAGCCGGCGGCCGCGCGGGCCCACGTGCCCACCTTCTCCTGGACGACGGGCGACGACGCGTGCCCGACGACGGTCTTCCGGGCCACCCCGAGCCGCGTCTGGATGTACCCGAACTCCCGGTCGCCGTGAGCGGCCTGGTTGAGGTTCATGAAGTCGAAGTCGATGGTGTCCCACGGCAGCTCGACGTTGGCCTGCGTGTGCAGGTGGAGCAGCGGCGTGCGCAGGGCCTCGAGCCCGGCGATCCACATCTTCGCCGGGGAGAACGTGTGCATCCACGCGATGACACCGATGCACGCGTCGGAGGAGTTGGCCTCGAGCGCGAGGCGGCGGATCGCGTCCGACCCGGTCAGCACCGGCTTCCAGACGACGCGCGCGGGCACGGCGCCGGACTCGTCGAGCAGCCGGGCGATGGCCTGGGACTGCTCGGCCACCTGCGCCAGGGTCTCGGGACCGTAGAGGTGCTGGCTGCCTGTGGCGAACCAGATCTCCTTGTCGGCGTACGCCTTGCTCATGCGCTCTGCTCCTCGCTCGTCATCGGTGCGGTGGTCCTGGGTGCCGCCCGCGCGGCCGGCCCGGTGGGGTCAGGGGTTGACCGGGGCGGAGTCGCCCTGGCCGTAGACGTTCTGGTAGCGCGCGAACAGCGCGTCGATGTCGGACTGCGCGATCGGCAGCGGCTCACCGAGCTGCCGCGAGATGTGCACCGTCCGCGCGACCTCCTCCACCATGACGGCCGCCTTCACGGCGTCCTTGGCGTCGCGGCCGATGGTGAACGGACCGTGGTTGCGCATGAGCACCGCCCGGCTCCGCGAGTCGCGCAGCGTCTCGACGATGCCCCGGCCGATCGAGTCGTCGCCGATGAGGGCGAACGGACCGATCGGGATCGGCCCGCCGAACTCGTCGGCCATCATCGTGAGCACGCACGGCACCGGCTCGGCGCGCGCGGCCCACGCCGTCGCGTAGGTGGAGTGCGTGTGCACGACGCCGCCGACCTGCGGCATGTACTTGTACACGTACGCGTGCGCGGCGGTGTCCGACGAGGGCGCCCGGGTCCCGTCGACGAGGGTGCCGTCCAGGTCGCACACGACCATCGACTCCGGCGTCAGGTCGTCGTAGGTCACGCCACTGGGCTTGATCACCAGCAGGTCCTCGCCGCCGGGCACCCGCACACGCTGCGAGACGTTGCCCGCCGTCCACACCACCAGGCCCCAGCGCGGCAGCTCGGCGTGCAGGTCGCTGACGAGCGCACGCACGCGTGCGACCTCCTCGCGGACCTCGGTGGGATAGGCCTCCAGGCCGTCGGTCATCGTCACTGTCTCCTGCTCTGCGTGTCCGTGCTCTGCCTGTCCGTGCTCTGCCTGCCCGTGACCTGCCTAGAGGACCTCGGTCGCGACGCGCTCGGCGGCCAGCCCGGCCTCGTAGCGGTCGAGGAAGGCGGCGTAGCCGGCCACGTCCCCGGCGTCCGGCGCGACGACGTCGACCTCGGCGCCGGCGAAGATGCGCGTGCCCAGGTAGGTGCCGAGGTCCTGCCCGGCCGCCTCGCGCAGGTAGGCCGCCAGGACCGCCATCCCCCAGGGCCCGCCCTCGCTCGCCGTCCGCGCGACCGCGACGGGCGCACCGACGGCGGCGGCGAGCAGCCGCTGCGCGACACCCGCCGTGCGGAAGAGGCCGCCGTGCGCGGCCAGCACGTCGAGCTCGACGCCCTCGGCGGCGAGGACCCGCATGCCGAGGCTCAGCGTCGCGAACGCGCCGTACACCTGGGTCCGCATGAAGTTCGCCAGCGTCAGCCGCGAGTCGGGCGTGCGCACGAACAGCGGCCGCCCCTCCTCCAGGCCGGTGATCGGCTCGCCCGAGAGGTAGTTGTACGCCACCAGGCCACCGCCGTCCGCCTCGCCCTCGAGGGCCTCGCGGAGCAGGGCGCCGAAGACGGCGTCGGGCTCGGCGGGGGCGCCGAGGGCCGCGGCGAAGCGGCCGAACAGGTCGGCCCAGGCGCCGAGCTCGCTCGCGCCGTTGTTGCAGTGCACCATCGCGACGAGGTCGCCCGCCGGGGTGGTGACCAGGTCGAGCTCGTGGTGCTGGCGCTCGAGCGGCCGCTCGAGCACGACCATCGCGAAGATCGACGTCCCCACGCTGACGTTGCCGGTCCGCTGCGCGACGGCGTTCGTCGCGACCATCCCGGTGCCCGCGTCGCCCTCGGGCGGGCAGAGCGGCGCACCCGGGCGCAGCGTCCCCGTCGGGTCGAGCAGGGCGGCGCCCTCCTCGGTGAGCCGGCCGGCCTCCTGGCCGGCGACGAGCACATGCGGCAGCAGCGCCGTGAGCGCCGGCAGGCCGGGCCGACGCGCGGCGACCAGCTCGTCGAACTGCGCGAGCATCCGCGCGTCGTACGTCGCCGTGGCGGGGTCGACGGGGAACATGCCGGACGCGTCGCCGACGCCGAGCACGTGCCGCCCGGTGAGGCGGGTGTGCACGTAGCCCGCGAGCGTCGTGAGCGACGCGATCTGCGGCACGTGCGGTTCGTCGTCGAGGATCGCCTGGTACAGGTGGGCGATCGACCAACGCAGGGGGATGTTGTACCCGAAGAGCGCGCTGAGCTCGGCCGCGGCCGGGCCGGTGGTGGTGTTCCGCCAGGTGCGGAACGGGACCAGCAGCCCGCCGTCGGCGTCGAAGGCCAGGTAGCCGTGCATCATCGCGGAGACGCCCAGCGCGCCGACGTCGGTCAGCGGCACCCCGTGCCGGCGCCGGACGTCCGCCTGCAGCGCCGCCATGCACGCCTGCAGCCCGGACCACACCGCGTCGAGCGAGTAGGTCCACATGCGGTCGACGAACTGGTTCTCCCACTCGTGGCTGCCGTCGGCGAGCGTCGTGCCGTCCGGCGCGATCAGGCAGGCCTTGATGCGGGTGGAGCCCAGCTCGATCCCGAGGGAGGCCTGTCCTGCGGTGATGAGGTGTGCGGCGGCACTGTCCTCCGTGGTCATGTCGCTCCCCGTCGCGTCGCTGCGGATCCGCTGCCGATGTTAACGCTCACAACATGACGGGTGTCAAGCCGGAGGTCCCGTCGCGCGAGCGTCAGCCGGCCGCCACGCCGACCGTCGCGTCACCCGTCGCACCGTCCGCGGCGACGGCGGCGGCGGCGGGGGCGGAGACGATGTCGAGGCCCTCCTCGAAGATCTCGAACGTGCGCTCCATGACCACGCGCAGCGGCTCGACGAAGCCCGTGCCGTGCCAGTGGTGGAACATCCCCAGCAGGCCGCCCGTGAACGCGTGCGCGAACACCTGGACCTGGAGGTCGACCACCGGCCGACCGAGGCGGGCGGCGAGCGCCACCCCGATCAGCTCGGCGAAGTCGTAGGTGCGCGCCGACGCCGCCTGCTCCAGCGCGGGGGTGCTCATCATGAGCGCGACGCGGCGCCGCACCAGGCGCTCCTGCTCCTCGCTCATCGCGTCCAGCGCCGCGAGCACCAGCCGCCGGACGCCGTCGAGCGGCACCGGAGCCTCCAGCGCGGGCGCCAGCAGGGTCTCCATCTCCGGGTCGTACTCGTCCCAGAGAAGGATCTCCTCCTTGGTACCGAAGTAGCGGTACACGCTGCTCGGCGAGACGTCCGAGGCGTCGGCGACCTCCTCGACCGTCACCTCGTCGAAGCCGCGCTCCTCGAACATGTCGAGGGCCACCGCCTGGATGCGCAGCATGGCGGCCAGGCGCTTGCGCTCGCGGAGGCCACCTCCGCCGTCGTCGTCCGCCATGCCCCCCATCCTATGCGCAGCCTGACCGGGACTCTCGTTTGACAGTCACTCTCGGTTGACACTCGCTTCCACTGCAATCTACTGTCAGTTGACATCCACTGTCAGAATCTTCGGAGGTAGTCGTGGAGCACGTCGTCCACGCAGAAGGCGTCGTCAAGACGTTCGGCACCACCCGCGCGCTCGACGGCCTCGACCTCACGGTCGAGGCCGGCCAGGTGCACGGGTTCCTCGGCCCCAACGGGGCCGGTAAGTCGACGACCATCCGCGTGCTCCTCGGGTTGCTCCGCAAGGACGCCGGCCAGGTCCGCGTGCTGGGTGGCCACCCGTGGCGCGACGCCGTCGCGCTGCACCGGCGCCTGGCCTACGTGCCGGGCGACGTGAACCTCTGGCCCAACCTCTCGGGCGGCGAGGCGATCGACCTGCTGACCGACCTGCGGTCCGGGCGCGGCGGCCGTCGCGGCGGGCAGAGCGCCGCCGACCGGCGCCGACGTGACGAGCTCGTCGAGCGCTTCCAGCTCGACCCCACCAAGCGCTGCTCGACCTACTCCAAGGGGAACCGGCAGAAGGTCGCGCTCGTGGCGGGCCTCGCGGCCGACGTGGAGCTGTACCTGCTCGACGAGCCGACCAGCGGGCTCGACCCGCTCATGGAGACGGTGTTCCAGGACGTCGTGCGCGAGGTCACGGCGGCCGGCGCCACCGTGCTCCTGTCGAGCCACATCCTCGCCGAGGCCGAGGCCCTGTGCGACGCGGTCTCGATCATCCGCGACGGCCGCGTCGTCGAGACGGGCACGCTCGCCCAGCTGCGCCACCTCACCCGGACCCGGCTCGTCGCGACGACGACCACGCCCGTCGACGGCCTCGACCGGACGCCCGGCGTGCACGAGCTCCAGCTCTCCGACGGCGGGCTGACCGCGAGCATCGAGGTGGATCCCGAGCACCTCGGCGCCGTCGTCCAGCACCTCGCCGAGCACGGCGTGGTCACCCTGGTCAGCAGCCCACCCACCCTCGAGGAGCTCTTCCTGCGCCACTACGGCGAGGAGCTCGCCGAGCTGTCCGGCGACGGCAACGGCTCCGGCGCCGCGGCCCCGGTGCGGAGCGCCCGATGACAGCGCTCACCGGCACCGGGCGGCTCGTCCGGCTCGCGCTGCGCCGCGACCGCGTCGTGCTGCCCGTCTGGATCGTGTCGATCGCGGCGATGGCGTGGGCCGTCGTCTCGAGCTACCAGGGGACCGTGGCGACCGAGGCGGAGCGCCTCGCCACCGCGACGTTCAGCGCGGGCAACCCCCTTGCCCGGGTCTTCGACGGCCCGGCGTCGGGCACCGAGCTCGGTGCGATGGCGCTGGTCGAGGGCTGGAAGATGCTCGCCATCCTCACCGCGCTCATGGCCGCCCAGGCGGTCGTGCGGCACACCCGCCAGGACGAGGAGTCCGGGCGCGCCGAGCTGCTCGGCAGCGCCGTCGTCGGCCGGTACGCGCGGCTCGTCGCGGCGCTGGTCGTCGCCTTCGGGGCGAGCCTCGCCGTCGGAGTAGCCAGCGCCGTGGCGATCGCGGCGCCGTCAGGGCTGGGCTGGTCCGGCGCCTGGGCCGCGGGTATGGCAGCCGCTGGGATGGGCTGCGTCTTCGCGGGGATCGCCGCCGTCAGCGCGCAGGTGTTCAGCACCGCCCGCGGCGCCAATGCCGTGGCCGGGGCGGCGCTGGGTGTCGCCTTCCTGCTGCGCGCGGCAGGCGACGTCACCGGCACCGTGCGCGAGGACAGGGTCTTCGTCGAGAGCCGCTGGTTGTCATGGCTGTCGCCCTACGGCTGGAGCCAGCAGGTCCGCCCGTACGCCGAGGACAACTGGCCGATCGCGTGGCTCTTCCTCGGACTGACGATCGTTCTCGTCGCGGTCGCCTTCGCGCTGGCCGACCGGCGGGACGTCGGGCTCGGCATGGTCCCGCCACGCGCCGGGCCGGCCCGGGCGGCGGCCTCCCTGACGACTCCCTTCGGCCTGGCGTGGCGACTCCAGCGAACCGTGCTGGCGGTCTGGCTCGTCGGATTGGCGATCTTCGGCGCCGTGTTCGGCTCGATCGGCGACAGCGTCGAGACGTACATCTCGGACAACGAGTCGATGCGCGAGACGCTCCAGGCGCTCGTCCCCGGCGGCGACGTCGTGGACCTGTACTACGTGTTCACGATGGCGATCATCGGCGTCGCGGCGGGCGCGTACGTGGTCCAGGCGCTGCTGCGGATGCGCGCGGAGGAGATCTCGGGCCGGGTCGAGCCGCTGCTCGCGACGGCCGTGGGCCGACACCGGTGGCTGGCCGGCCATGTCGGCATCGTCGCGGTCGGCACCGCGCTCATCCTCCTGACGACCGGCCTGGCCGCCGGCGTCAGCTACGGGGCGGCGAGCGGGAGCTGGGCGGAGGGGATCGGTGACCTCGTGGCCGCCGCCGCCGTCCAGGTGCCGGCGGCGCTGGCGCTGGGCGGGTTCGTCGTGGCGGCCTTCGGGCTGCTCCCCCGCTGGGCCGGCCCGATCACCTGGTTCGCCCTCGCCGCGGCCCTCGTCATGGGGCAGCTGGGCAAGCTCTTCGAGCTGCCGCAGTGGCTCATGAACGTCTCACCGTTCACGCACGTGCCGCTCGTCCCGGCGGAGCCGTTCACGGCGACGCCGGTCGGGTGGCTCACGGCGGCGGCGCTGGCCCTCGGCGCGGTGGGCTTCGCGGCCTTCCGCCGTCGCGACCTGGCGATCGGCGCCTGACGGCGTCGCGGGCCCGGCCGGGAGGGGGC
>JAEZZV010000208.1 GCA_023418375.1 Actinomycetes bacterium
CGTCCCGACGGCCGTCGCCGCAGCCGGGCAGGCCCGCCCGGCCCCGCCTGATCGCGAGCTGCAGGCCGCCCTGGACGCGCTCGTCGCGGACCACGGCTTCCCGGGGGCTCTCGCGACGGTCGTCGACGCCCGGGGGCGCGAGCGCGACTACACCGCCGGCGCCGGCGACCTCACCACTGGCCGCCCCGTGCCGCCCGACGCCCAGGTGCGGATCGGCAGCAACACCAAGACGTTCACGGCGTCCGTGGTGCTGCAGCTCGTCGCGGAGGGCGAGATCGCGCTCGACGAGCCGATCGAGACCTACCTGCCCGGCGTCGTCCGCGGGGAGGGCATCGACGCGACGGCCATCACGGTCCGCCACCTGCTGCAGCACACGAGCGGGCTCGCCGAGTACCTCCTCGGCATGGGCCTCGGGAACCCGCCGGACTTCTTCTCGGTCCGCGACAGGTACTGGCAGCCGCGGGACCTCGTCGACCTCTCGCTGGCGCAGGGCGCGGACGTCCCGCCGGGGGAGCGGTGGGCCTACAGCAACACCAACTACGTCCTGGCGGGCCTGATCGTCGAGCGCGTCACCGGCCGTCCGCTCGCCGAGCAGATCACCGAACGGATCATCGAGCCGCTGGGCCTGCGCGACACCTACGTCCCGCTGCCCGGCGAGCGCGACCTGCGCGGCCGTCACCCGCAGGGGTACCACCCGCTGCCCGACGGGACGATGGGCGACATCACGCGCCTCGACCCGTCGATGGGCGGCGCCGCGGGCGACATCGTGTCCACGCCGAGCGACCTCAACCGCTTCTTCTCGGCCCTCGTCGCCGGCGAGGTGGTGCCCGCGGCGCAGCTCGCCGAGATGCAGACCACCGTCCCCATGCCGGAGGCGTACCCCGGGGACGGCTACGGGCTCGGGCTCATCCGCACCGAGCTGAGCTGCGGCGACGTGGCCTGGGGGCACGGCGGCGACATCCCGGGCTTCTCCAGCCGGGGCGGTGCGGTCGCGGACGGCCGGGCGGCCACGGTGGTGACGACGTCGCTCGTGCCCTCGGAGGACGCGCTCGCCGCGGCGGAGCGCTCGGTCGAGCTCGCGCTCTGCTGAGCGGTCGGCGCACACGGCGGCGGCTCCGGGGTGAAAGGTGCCGACGGGGTGCCCGGGAGCCGCCGCGGACGCGCGACAATCTCCCCACCGGCGGGAGGAGGCGACGTGGCCATCGGGCTGTACCTCGTGGCCGCCGTGGTGGGCGGGCTCGTCGCCATCGGGCTGCGCCTGCCGCCGCTCGTCGGGTACCTGGCGGCGGGGTTCACGCTGGGTGCGCTCGGCGCCCCGGAGCCTGCGGGCCTCGAGTCGGTCGCGGACCTCGGCGTGGTGCTCCTGCTGTTCGCCATCGGTCTCAAGTTCGACGCGCGGACCCTGCTGCGGCGCGAGATCTGGGTCACGACGAGCGTGCACATCGTGCTGGCGACGGCCGTCGGCATGGGGTTCCTCGGGCTGCTCGCGCTCGTCGGCCCGCCGCTGCTCGCGGACGAACCGCCCGGTGGCCTGGCACTCATCGGGTTCGCGCTCTCGTTCTCCTCGACGGTGTTCGTGGTCAAGGTGCTCGAGGACCGGTCGGACACGACGTCCCTGTACGGGCGCATCGCCGTCGGCGTGCTCGTGCTCCAGGACGTGGTCGCGGTGGTCTTCATGGCGCTGGTCGCGGGTGAGCCGCCCAGCCCCTGGGCGCTGGCGCTCGTCCTGCTCGTCCCGGGGTCGTGGGTGCTGCACCGCACCTGGGACCACATCGGCCACGGCGAGCTCCAGGCACTGTTCGGGGTCACGTGCGCCGTCGCGCTGGGGTGGGGCCTGTTCGAGGCGGCGGGCCTCGAGCCGCAGCTGGGCGCCGTCGTCGTGGGCGTGCTGCTCGCGCGCCACCCGAGCGCGCCGGAGCTCTCGCGCTCACTCATGACGTTCAAGGACCTGATGCTCGTCGCGTTCTTCCTGCAGATCGGCCTGCACGGCACGCCCGGGCTGGAGGAGCTGCTGCTCGCGGTGCTCGTGCTGGCGCTGCTGCCCTTCCAGGTGGCGATCTTCGCGGTCCTGCTGTGGGCGCTCCGGCTGCGGCGGCGGACCGCGTTCCTGGCGAGCCTCGTCCTGGCCAACTTCTCCGAGTTCGGGATCATCGTCGCGTCCGTGGGCTCGTCGGCGGGCTTCCTGGACGAGCGATGGCTCGTCGCGATCTCGATGGCCGTCGCGTTCAGCTTCGTGGTGTCCGCGCTGGTCAACCGCCGCGGGGTGGAGCTCGCCACGCGGATGGTGCGCTTGCTGCCGCACCACAGCACGATGCAGCTGCACCCCGACGACAGGCTGGTCGACGTCGGCGAGGCCGACGCGATGGTGCTCGGGCTCGGTCGCATCGGCTCCGCCACCTACCTCAAGCTGCGCGACGAGTACGGCCTCCAGGTGGTCGGTGTCGAGCACGACCAGGTGCGGGTCAACGACCTGCGGGCGCTCGGCTTCGACGTGCTGCGGGCGGACGCCACGGACGTCGAGTTCTGGAACCGCGTGCAGCGCGCGGGCAAGGTCGGCGTCGTCGTCCTGGCCATGCCGTTCCACCGTGCGAACCTCATCGCGCTCGCCCGGCTCCACGCCGCGGGGTTCACGGGGCGCGTCGCCGCGGTCGCCCGGTACGACGACGACGTCCTCGAGCTGCAGCGGCACGGCGCGGACGCCGTGTTCCACCTCTACGGCTCGGCGGGCGACGCGCTCGCGGACCACGCGGCCGAGGTGCTGCACCGGAAGGGCAGGGCGATTGAGGGTCCGGGGGAAGGCGCCGAGGCGCCGGAGATCACCTCGGGCTGAGGCGGGCGACCGGGCCGCGGGCCGCGCCGTGACCGCCGTCGGCGGTAACTCCGTCGCGCCGCCCGGTCGTGGTGCGTACGGTCGGGCGATGGACCCCACGATCGACGCGCTGCAGGCGGAGGTCGAGGCGCGGTTCGACCGCCTCGGGCTCCCTGTCTGGCCCGACCCGTACGCCGGCCGCATCGACCGCTCGCCGGCCGACGAGGACTACTCGCGCCTGACGGACCCGGGCCGGCACGTCGTCGTGCACGAGCGTGCGCGGGTGTGGGCGCAGGTGCTGGGCGAGCGGCTGGGGGCCCGGGTGGACCGGCTGCCGCCCGAGCCGCTGGGGCAGGCCGACAACGACCGGGTCGGTTTCGACCGAGGGCTGCGCGTCACCTCGCCGCTCCCGGGGACGCTGCCGCTGCTGCTGCTCGAGCAGGACGTGCGCGACGGCCCGGACGACGAGCCGCTGCCCGTGCTGGTCGTGGCGGTGGTCCGGTCGGACGTCCTCCTGGCGCAGTGGCCGGACTGCGGGTGCGACGCGTGCGACTCGGGGTCGGCAGACCTGCTGGAAGCGGTCGACCGGTCGATACGGGAGGTCATCGGCGGCCCGTGCGTCTTCCTGGAGGGCCGCGGCTGGGGCGCTCGGTGGGTGCCCGACGGCGGCAGCGCGTACAGCCGAGGCCCGCAGCGGCGCTACGACTTCCATGCGCTGATGGAGGTCTGCCGGCTCCTGGCCGCGGGGGTGGACGTCGTTCCGCCAGATGGTGCGAGGGCGTACATCGGCCGGTCCTGGCTGGGGTGACCGGGAGGGCGTCCTGCCTGTCCGCTTCGTTGCGTTTAGAACTGGTGTTCGATAGAGTGTCCGTATGGAAGCCGTCGAGGTCGTTCGCATGTGCGGACGGCTTCGCGCGGGCGCGCCTCCGGCGACCGACGCCGCGCGGATCGACCTGCTGCGCGCGCTCGAGGAGCTGAAGGCGGCCGCGACCGCGGTCCAGGCGTCGGTGGCGCTCGCCGTGGATGCGGCGGCGCGCGAGGTCGAGGCGGAGGCGGGGGTGCCCGCCGAGCGCCGGGGCCGCGACGTGCCCGTTCGCCTGGGACTCGCGCTCCGGGAGTCGCCGGTGCGCGCGCGGTCGTTCCTCGGCGCGGCGAAGGCCTGGCACGCGGAGATGCCGCACACACTCGCCGCGCTGCGGGCGGGGGCGCTCTCACCATGGCGGGCGACGCTCCTCGTGCGTGAGACGGCACACCTGCCCGTCGAGGAGCGAGTGCGGATCGACGAGGAGCTGTGCGCGGACCGGCGGGCCCTCGTGGGCGTGGGCACGAAGGCGCTGGTCGCGCGGGTCCGACGGCGGGCGGCGGAGCTCGACCCGGCCGCAGTCGCGGCGCGGGCGCGCCGGGCCGCATCGGACCGCGCCGTGT
>JAEZZV010000276.1 GCA_023418375.1 Actinomycetes bacterium
CGCGGGCATCGCGGCCATCGCCCTCGCGACGACCGCGGCTGTGTGGCCCCGGACCGCGCCGCGGCCCCGGGCGGCCGCCGACGTGACAGGGTGAGGCCCGTGGCCCTCGAGACGCCCGGCCGAGCGCCCGCCCCGGGGACCGACCTCGACACGGCGGTGGAGATCCTGCGCCTGCTGGCTGACCCGACCCGGCTCGCGATCCTGAGCCTCCTCGACGGCCGCGAGCTGTCCGTCGGCACGATCGCCGACGAGCTCGGCCGGCCCGGGCCCGCCGTCTCCCAGCACCTCGCCAGGCTGCGGGCCGGGAGGCTGGTGCTCACCCGGCGCGACGGCGTCACCGTCCACTACCGGCACGCGAACGAGCACGTCTCGGCCATGGTGCGCAACGTCCTGGAGCAGGCCGAGCACGTCACCTACGAGCACCCGCCGCACCACACCTGACGCCGCGGGTCAGCCCTTGACGGCACCTGCCATCACGCCCGCCACCAGCTGCCTGCCCGCCAGCGCGAACACGACCAGCAACGGCAGCGCGATGGCCAGCACGCCCGTCATCACCAGCGCGTGGTCGGCCGTGAACGCGCCCCGGAGCTGGGGAACGACGAGCGGCATCGTCATCTGCGAGCGCAGGACCACCGCCGGCCAGAAGAAGTTGTTCCACGAGCCGACGAACGTGAACAAGGCCAGCGTCGCGGCCGCGGGTCGCGCCGCGGGCACCGCCACCGACCAGAACGTCCGGAACATCGACGCCCCGTCCACCCGCGCGGCCTCGATGAGCTCGTAGGGCAGGGCCTCGGACAGGTACTGCGTCATCCAGAAGACGCCGAACGCGCCGACGAGGCCCGGCACGATGAGCGCCGCGAGCGAGTCGATCCAGCCGAACTCGTTCATCATGATGAACATCGGCACGGTGCCCAGCTGCATCGGGATCGCCATCGTCGCGATGATGAAGACGTACAGCGCCCGCTTGCCGCGGAACTCGAGCTTGGCGAACGAGAACCCGGCGAGCGTCGAGAAGAACACCGTCGACGCGGACACCACGACCGCCACCAGCACCGAGGTGGCGAACGACCGCCAGAAGTCGATCTGGTGGTGGCTGACGATGCTCGCCAGGTTCTCCAGCAGCTGCGGCCCCGGCACCCAGCGCGGCACGGCCGACTGCGCGATCTCCAGCCGCGTCGAGGAGCCGAGCAGCATCGTGTAGTACAGCGGGAACACCGATGCCGCGACGACGACGCTGAGCGCGACGTACGTCGGCCAGCCCGGACGGCGGTTGGCCGGGTTGTGCGACTGGCTGCTGAGCCGGATCGGGCGGCCCTTGTCGGCCCGCTTCTGCGCGTACTTCTTCGCGCCCTTGCCCGAGATGTTCTCGATCAGCGCCGTGCTCATCGGTCCGCCCCCTCCCGCTCCAGCACGGTCCTCTCCCGCTCGGCCTGCGCCCGGTCCGCCTCGGCCGCCCTCGCGCGCGCCTCGGCGATCAGCCGCCGCGTGGTGGACGCCGGCACCCGCGGTCGGCCACCGCCGCTGGTCGCGATCCGGCGCGTGAGCAGGAAGTTGATGACCGCGAACACCACGATGACCAGGGCGAACAGCCAGGCGACCGCCGCCGCGTGGCCCAGCCGGTCAGGCCACTCACCGAACCCGAGGTCGAACAGGTAGAGCACGGTGGTCAGCCACTGCTTGTTCGGGCCGCCGGTCCCCGTGCCGTCGTACATCCGGGCCTCGTCGAAGATCTGCAGACCACCGATCGTCATCGTGAGGACGACGAAGATCATGGTCGGCCGGATGCTCGGCAGGGTGACGGAGAAGAACTGCCGGAGGCGCCCGCTGCCGTCGATCGTCGCCGCCTCGTACAGCTCGCGGGGCACGGCCTGCATCGCCGCGAGGATGATCAGCGCGTTGTACCCCGTCCAGCGGAAGACGACCATCGTCGCGATCGCCGTGTGCGCGAGCAGCCGGTCGGCGAAGAACGGGGAGTTCACGTCCTCGTACAGGCCCAGGTCGTGCAGCACCGGCGTCACCAGCCCGAACTGCCCGAAGATCTGGGAGAAGATCAGCGCGCTCGCCACCGGCATGATCGCGAACGGCACGAGGACGCTCATCCGCCAGAACGTCTTGGTCCGCAGGTTCTGGTCGAGCACCGCCGCGATGGCCAGCGCGAGCACGAGCTGCGGGACCATCGACAGCAGGAAGATCGAGAAGGTGTTCTGCAGCGACGTCCAGAACGTCGGCTGCTCGAGCACCCAGCGGAAGTTGTCGAGACCGACGAACTCCCCCTGCCCCAGCCGTCGGTGCCAGGAGTGCAGCGCGACGACGACGTTGAACACGATCGGGAAGACGCCGAAGACGGCGAAGCTGATGAAGAAGGGCGAGATGTAGAGGTACGGCGAGACCTTGACGTCCCACCTCGACACCTTGCCGCCGAAGCCGATGCGACGCGGGGCCGCAGCGTCGGTCGCCATGTCCGTGCCTCCCGGAGCTCGTGGGGTGGATGGGCCGCCCGGCCGGGGCCCGGCGCTCCGAGGAGTGAGCGCCGGGCCGCGACCGAGCACGCGGGTTCAGTCCGTCGGGAGGCCGAGCGCGTCGAACGCCGCGACCGCGGAGTCCCACGCCTGCTGCGGCGTCTCGCTGCCGTCCTCGACCCGCCGGATGCCGTCCATCACGATGGTCTGGATGCCCGCGAAGTTGACGCCGCGGTACCCGCCCGCGGCCGCGTCGCCCGCCTCGGCGGCGAGGTCGCCGTAGATCCCGCCGACCTTCTGGCCGCCGAAGAACTCGTTCTCGGTGTCGGCGACCGCCGGGTCACCCATCGCCTCGACCTGCGACGGGAACTGACCGTTCATGCCGAACATCGCGACGGCGGCCTCCGGCGTCGTGAGGTAGTCCGCCAGCGTGATGGCCCACTCGACGTTCGGGCCGGCGGACGGCACCGAGAAGAACGACCCGCCCCAGTTGCCGCCACCCTCGGGGAACGCGTCGGCGATCAGCCAGCCGTCGATGCCCGCGGCGTTCTCGGCGATGATGCCGGTCATCCACGCCGGCGTGATCACGGTGGCCCACTGCTGCGCCTGGAAGCCCGCGCCCCAGTCCGCGTGCCCGATGGCGATGCCCGCAGACACCCCCTCCTCAGCCGCCGTGGCGAACTGCATGAAGATGTCCTTGATCTGCTCGTTCTCCCCGAGCGGGATCGCGTTGCCCGTGTCCGGGTTCTCGAACGCCGCCGGCAGCAGGTTGATCGCGGCCTGCATGGGCGTGACCATCGAGTCGACCCACGCCGCGTCGGACGCGGCCGTGAACTCGCGGCCCGCCTCGAGGAACGACTCCCACGTCGCGTCGTCCCCGCCGACGAGGTCGGCGAAGCCCTCGGGGTCGGCCGGGAGCCCGGCGTCGGCCAGGAGCCCGGAGTCGAAGGCGACCGCGAGCGGCCCGATGTCGGTGCCGTAGCCCTTGATCTCCCCGTCGACCGAGCCCTGCGCGACCTTCCAGTCGACCCAACGGCCCTCGTCGCCGGGCAGCGTCGCCCAGTCCTCGGGCACGGCCATCATCTCGGTCCACCAGTCGAGCTCGACGAGGTGGACGTCGGACAGGCCGGCGCCGTCGGCGGCGAGTCCATTGCGCAGGACGGTCTGCGCGGAGGCACCGTCGGGGAAGGAGTTGATCTCGACCGCGATGCCGTACTCCTCCTCGAAGCCGTCGAGCAGCTCCTGCGGGAAGTCCATCCAGGCGGCGACCGTCAGGACGTCGGGCTTGTCGCCGCCGTCGGCCGCGTCGCCGCCCTCGCCGCCGTCGTCGGTGGAGGCGTCGCCGCTGCAGGCGGCGGCGAGGAGAAGGGTGGTCGTCGCGAGTGCCGTGGCGACGCCCGCCTTGCGTGTGATCCTCATCGGTGAGGGCCCCTTCCTGTGGTGGGTGGTGCGGTGTCGCCTGGCTGGGTCACCTAGCGCGACTGGACGAGGGAGAGCACGGCCCAGGGGGCGAGCTCGACGTCGATCTCGAGCACCCCGGCCGCGGACGCGGTCAGGGTGGTGCGCGCCAGCGCGTCGGCCGCGGCGCGCAGGTCGGCCGTCTGCGCGCGGGTCGGGTTGAGCGGCGCGCCCATCCGGTGCCAGGCCTCGGCGACGTTGCCGTGGTCCCAGTCGAGGACCTCGACGTCGAAGCGCGCCCCGGGCGGCAGGCCCTCCACGGTGTGCCGGACCCGCCGGGCAGGACCCACCTCGGCGAGCCGCCGCGTGTCGGCGTACGTCCGGGCGGACCCGACGCCGCTCGAGCCCATGCCCTCGGGGTAGTTGCAGAAGACGGCCGCGAGCGTCCCGTCCCTGGACGAGCGGGTGAGCACGCCGTGCGGCGTCCGGAGCAGCGTCCGGTCGCCGAGCCGGGCGAGCATCGCCATCGCGTGGAACGTCGGCTTGTGGAGGCCCTGCTCGTTGACGAGGCCGAACCCGCCGTGGAAGGGGCCGACACCGCCGCCGCCCTCCTCGAAGACGTCGGTGAACGCCCAGTAGGAGACCGAGTCGGCGAGCGGGGCCGCGTTGAGGTACGCGCGGGTGATGTAGGTCGCGGCGAAGAGCGTGTCGTGCACGGCGTCGCGGCTCGACGGCGAGGTCGACCACTCCGTGACGTGGAGCTCGGCCTCGGGGTACGGGCTCGCGGCGATGACCTTCCGCATCGTCACCAGGTCGTCGTACGTGGCGTCGACGTGCCGGTGGATCGACCGGGCGGAGCCCGCGGCGTCGTACGCGTAGTCCGTCGGGTACAGGTGGACCGTGAAGAAGTCGATCGGGAGGTCGCGTGCGTGGCACCAGGCGATGAACTCGTCGACCCAGACCGGCCGCCAGTCCAGGGCGTCGGGGTCGGGGGCCTCGGCCGTGGCCACCTCGGCCGACTTGTCGTGGGTCTCGCCGGCGTAGCGGTCGTCGGGCACGAAGACGCTGGTGGACGGGCCGCCGACGGCGAGGCCCGGGTCGATCGCCTTGATCGCGCGGACCGTCGCCTCGTAGAGCTCGAAGTACTGGGTGCGGGTGCCGGTCCAGAAGTGCGGGACGAGGTTCGGCTCGTTCCACACCTCGAGCGGCCAGCGGCGGACCTCCTCCAGGCCGTACCGCTCGATCCAGTGCTCGACGGTCGCCGTCACGAGCCGGACCCAGCGGCCCATGTCGTTCGGCGGGCTGCAGTGGGCCTTCCACCAGAAGAGCGTCTCGGTCTGCGTCGCCAGGTCGCGGGGCATGAAGCCGAGCTCGACGAACGGCCGGGCGCCGGCGTCGAGGATGGCGTCGAAGACCTTGTCGACGTAGGCGAAGGTGTGGACCGGCTCGGGCAGGCGCTCGGGCGGGGCGAAGCCGCCGCCGTCGTGGCTGCGGTAGACGAACATGTCGTCGTGGAAGAGGCCGTGGAAGCGGACGTACCGCATCCCCAGCACCTCGACGGCCTCGCGGAAGTGCGCCTGCCAGTCGGCGCGCAGGGCCTCGTTGGCACGCCCGGCGCCGACGCACTCGCGCCAGACGTGGCGCAGCTCGGCCTCCACCGGGACCTGCCCGTCGACCAGCAGGTCGGACGGCGAGACAGCACGAGGCACAGGAGCTCCTTTGCATCCGCTCGGGCGTGCGAGAGGGAGACGAATTCTCCGAAACTGTTTCGCAACGCCGTATCGCCCGGTTAAGATAGGGCACGACGCCGCCGGTGGGAAGAGGTGCGATCCGCCGGATTTCGGGGCGGCGCCGTCCGCTACGCTTCAGCGAAACGGTTTCGACGATCGGGAGCACGATGGTCACGGGCGGTCAGCCCCCGGCGAGGAGGGCCACCCTCGCTGACGTCGCACGCGCGGCGGGGGTCTCCAAAGGG
This sequence comes from Actinomycetes bacterium, assembly GCA_023418375.1. Classification (GTDB taxonomy): domain Bacteria; phylum Actinomycetota; class Actinomycetes; order Actinomycetales; family Cellulomonadaceae; genus Actinotalea. The sequence goes on from JAEZZV010000276.1 coordinate 5,833, forward strand.
ACCGTGTCCAAGGCCCTCAACGGGCGCGACGACATCTCGAGCGGCACCCGCGAGCGCGTCCTCGCCGCCGTCGCCGAGCTCGGCTACCGGTCGACCACGCACCCGGGGCCCGGCGAGGACGCGCGCGCGCTCGTCGTCGTCTTCGACATCCCCGCGTCCCCCTACATCCTCAACGTCCTCCAGGGCGTGCTCGCCGAGGCCACGGGCGCGCACCTCGACCTGCTCACGCGCCTGGCCCCCGCGCTCGCAGAGCGCACGCAGCGCGCGACGGCGCGGGCATGGGTCGCCGAGCAGCGGGCGGCGGGCGCCATCGGCATCATCGGGCTCACCCTGTCCGAGCCGGACGCCCTGATCGACGCAGCCGCCGAGGCGGACGTGCCCTTCGTCATGGTCGACCCCGTCGACACGCGCCACCGACGGATGGTGAGCGTGGGCTCGAGCAACTGGGCAGGGGCGCGCGCCGCCGTCGGGCACCTCATCGAGCTGGGCCACCGGCGGATCGGCTGGATCGGCGGCCCGGACGGCTCGATCGCCGCCGCCGACCGTTTCCAGGGCTACCGCGCGGCGCTCGACGCCGCCGGCCTCGAGCTCGACCGGGACCTGGTGCGCGTGGACCAGTTCGCCGTGGCGGCCGGCGCGCGGCACGCGCACGACCTGCTCACGCTCGCCGACCCGCCGACCGCCATCGTGGGCGCCGACGACGAGCTCGCCGTCGGCGTCCTGGCCACCGCGCACGAGCTGGGGGTGCCGGTGCCCGACCGGCTCAGCGTCGTCGGCTTCGACGACACCCCGCAGGCCGCGTGGACCACGCCACCGCTCACCAGCGTCCACCAGCACCTCGACGGGATGGGCCGGATGGCGGTCCAGACGATCCTGACGATGGCGTCCGGCGCACGACCGGCGTCCCGGCACGTGGAGCTGGCGACGTCGCTGACCATCCGGTCGACGACGGGGCCCGCGCCGGCGTAGGGCGCCGGGCTACATCTCCTCGTGGGTGTTCGGGTCGCCGCCGAAGAGCCGGCCGTCGGGCCGGCCCAGCGCCGTGATCGCCGCGACCTCCGCCTCCGTCAGCTCGAAGCCCCACAGGTCGAGGTTCTCGCGCTGCCGCCCGGGGTCACCGGACTTCGGGATCGGCACGGCGCCGAGCTGCAGGTGCCAACGCAGCACCACCTGCGCGGGGGTCACGCCGTGCGCGCGCGCCGCAGCGACCACCGGTGCCGCCGCACGCACCGGGGCGGCCTTGCCGAGCGGGCTCCACGCCTCGGTCACGATGCCGTGCTCGGCGTGGAACGCCCGCAGCTCGGTCTGCGGGAAGAACGGGTGCAGCTCCACCTGGTTCACGGCCGGCACGACGCCGGTCGCGTCCGCCACGCGCGCGAGGTGCTCCGGCGTGAAGTTCGAGACCCCGACGGACCGCACCCGTCCCTCCTCCTGCAGTCGCACCATCGCGCGGTACGCGTCGACGTACCGCCCGACGCTCGGGTTCGGCCAGTGGATGAGGTACAGGTCGACGACGTCGAGCCCCAGCGCGGCCGCTGACCGGTCGAACGACGCCAGCGTCTCGTCGTAGCCGTGGTCGCGCCCGGGGAGCTTCGTCGTCACGACGATCTCCTCGCGCGGCACCGACGTCTCGGCGACGGCCCGCCCGACGGCGTCCTCGTTGCCGTAGTTCACGGCCGTGTCGATCAGCCGGTAGCCGAGGTCCAGGGCGCTCAGCACGGCCGCGGTGCCCTCCGCCGCGCGCAGGGGGTAGGTGCCGAAGCCGACGTCGGGCAGGGTGGTTCCGTCGTTCAGGGTGGGCATGGGACGACGGTAACCCGCCCGCGGCGTCGGCCCGGCCGGGCATAGGGTCGCCCCGGGGTAGACCGGACCGAGGAGCGAGATGTCGGCGCAGATCATCCACGTCGTCCTGGTGCGCTGGGCGGCCACGGCGGCGCCCGACGTCGTGGCGCGGTTCGACGCGGCCGCCCGCGTCGTGCGCGAGAGCATCCCCGGCGTCCTCGAGGTGGTCCACGGGCCGAGCGTCAGCGTCGAGCAGCTGGAGCAGGGCTACGACTACGCGCTCCACGTGCGCTTCGCCGACGCCGCGGCCCGCGACGCCTACCTGCCGCACCCGGCGCACGAGCCGCTCGCCGAGCTCATCGTGGCCAACGCCGAGACGTTCGTCGTGTTCGACCTCGCCGCCGGCGACGCGGGCACGCCGTAGCGGCGCTCGCCCGGCCCATGATCACTACGCTGGCGGTCTCGGGCAGCGTCTCGCGAAGGGACGGACATGGCGACGAAGCCACGCATGCTGATCCTCACCGCACTGGTGGTCCTCGGCGTCGGCGGCCTCACCGGATGCTCGGGCACGAGCCAGCAGACCGAGCCGGCCTCCGACGTCCCCGAGGCGACCAGCACCAAGGAGGCCGAGCCGACCCCGGAGAGCACGCCGACCGAGACCCCGGAGGTCGAGCCGACGGAGACGCCCGAGGCGGACACCCCGGACGGTGGCCTCCCGCCGGACTTCCCGGACCCGGCCGCGCTCGTCGGGCAGGTGGCCCACGACGAGATGGCGCCCGACGGTACCTGGCACACCGTCGTCGGCGGGACGGCGTTGCCGCTGGTCACCACGCTGGGCGCGTGCTTCGACGGCGGCTCCGGCGACATCTGCGGGTACTCGGTGTCGGCGTCGGTCCCCGGGACGAGCAGCACTCCGCAGCCGGCGACGGCCGCGCTCGTCCTGCTGCTGCGCACCAGCGGCGCACTCGGGGACGGCACCCCGACCTGGACCGTGCTCGACGCCGTGGTCACCACCCCTCCGGGCGGCGCTCCGTCGTACGTCGAGGCGTGCGACGGAGCGGACGGCGTGGTCATCTGGGCCGAGCCCGGTGCCGCGGCCGGCGACACGATCCCAGCCCTGGCGGCCGTGGGCCCCGACGCGTCGGTGACCTCCCTGGTCGACCTCGACCCCGCGTCCCTCAGCTGCCCCTGGATGGGCGACTGACCCGGGCGCACGGCCGGGGCGCATCGGACCAGCGCGCGGTCACGCCCCGTCGACGTCGGCGGTGAACGCCTCGACCGCGCTCGCGAGCGCCCGGGGTGCCTCCATCGCCACGTAGTGACCGACGCCGTCGAGCTGGACGGAGTCGACCCTGCCTGCCGCGACCTGCCGCATCGTGGCGACGGTGAACGGGCCACCGCCGGCGCCGACGGCGAGCACCGGCACCCGCACCGGCGTCGACTCGACGAGACGACGCAGGTCGCCGCCCTCGGTGAGCATCGACCGGTAGAGGCCGGCCGCACCCCGCCAGCCACCGGGGCGCGCGTACGTCCGGGCCAGCTCGTCGACGTCCTCGTCCGAGACCGCCCCGGCGACCGCGGTCATCGACGGGAACGCCCAGCCGGCGAGCAGCTCCCGCTCGCGACCGGTGAGGAGCAGCTCCGGCACGCCCGGGGCGGCCAGCACCCCGATGTGCCACGACCCGCCACGGGTGACGTCGCCGAGGGCCTCGAGGCCGAAGCCGGCCAGCCCCATCTCGATCGCGGTGAGGCTGCGGACGTCCTCGGGGTGACTCGCGGCCAGCCGCACCACGGCAGCCCCGGCGATGTCCTGGCCGGTGAGGTGCACCGGCCCGACGCCCAGCTGCGAGATCAGCTGGTGCAGGTCCTCGGCCATCGTCGCGCTGTCGTACGCCGCCCCGTCGTCGGCGGCCGAGTCGCCGAAGCCCCGCAGGTCGACGGCGAGCACGCGATGCGTCGGCGCGAGCAGGGGGATGACCTTGCGGAACGCCCACCACGTCTCGGGGAACCCGTGGACCAGCAGGATCGGCGACCCGGACGCGCCGGCGGAGACGTAGTGGAGCGTCGTGCCGTTGACGTCGGCCGTGTGGTGCTCGATGCCGTCGAGCGACGGGCTCTGCTGCGGGTGGGTGGTCACGACGGTCTCCTCGTGTTCGACAACCTGGTTGTCTTAGTTTAGACAACCCAGTTGTCTTTGTCGACTGCCTGCAACCACCTACGCTGGGCGCCATGCCGCGCTCCGGTGCCGATCTCGCCCTGCTTCTGCTGGGCGGGTACCGATCGCTCGTCGAGGGAGTGACCGCCGAGCTCGCAGCACAGGGGTTCCCCGACTTCCGGCCGAGCCACGAGTTCGCCATGCGCGCGATCGCCGCGGGCGCCGACAGCGCAGCGGACCTCGCCCGGCGCACGTCGGTCTCCAAGCAGGCGGCCGCGAAGACGATCGGCGTGCTCGTCGAGCGGGGCTACGTCGCCGTCGACGCCGATCCCTCCGACGCCCGTCGCAAGCGCCTGCGCGTCACCGCCGAGGGCGCCGATCTCCTCGACCGCGGCGAGGCCGTGTTCGAGGACCTCCGGGCCGAGTGGTCGCGGCGGATCGGCGCCGAGGAGCTGGAGGCCCTCGAGGGCCGGCTCCGCGCGCTCGTCGGCGACACCGCCGTCGACCCGGCACGGGCCGGGCGGGCGGCGGCCGCCCTGGAGTGAGCGCCCGCGGGGCTCCCGGCCGCAGCGGGAACGCCGTTGACTTCGAGCGCGCTCGAACACCTACGGTCCCCGGGACAGGCACTCGGAAAGGACCAGTCATGGACATGCGCACGCTCGGCCGCTCCGGCATCGAGGTCTCCCCGCTCGGCATGGGCTGCTGGGCGATCGGCGGACCCTGGCAGTTCCTGGACGGCCCCGGCGGCTGGGGCGAGGTGGACGACGACGAGTCGGTCCGCGCGGTGCACGCCGCCCTGGCGAACGGGATCACGTTCCTCGACACCGCCGCGACCTACGGCACCGGACACAGCGAGGAGGTGCTGCGCCGCGCGCTCGCCGGGCGCCGCGACGACGTCGTGCTCGCCTCGAAGTTCGGGTTCGACGTGGACGTGGCGGGCAAGCGCGTCGCGCGGTTCGCCGACGACGCGGACGTCGCGCGGGACGTCCGCGGCGCGTGCGAGGCGAGCCTGCAGCGCCTGGGCACCGACCGCATCGACCTCTACCAGCTGCACGTGTGGGACCTGCCGCTCGAGCACGCGCTCGACGTCCGCGACGTCCTCGAGGACCTCGTCGCCGAGGGGAAGATCCGCGCGTACGGCTGGAGCACCGACGACGCCGGTCCGGCCGGCGTCTTCTCCGAGGGCGAGCACTGCGCCGTCGTGCAGCACGACCTCAACGTGGTGCGGGACGCGCCGGAGATCCTCGCGCTCGCCGAGGAGGCGGACCTCGCGAGCATCAACCGCAGCCCGCTCGCGCGGGGCGCACTGACCGGCAAGTACGCGTCGACGACCGAGTTCGCGGCGAACGACGTCCGCCGCGACCAGTGGTCGATCGACACGTTCTTCACGCCGACGCTCGAGCACCTCGAGGCGCTGCGCGACGTCCTGACCAGCGGCGGACGCTCCCTCACCCAGGGCGCGCTCGCCTGGATCTGGGCCCGCAGCGGCCGGACCGTACCGATCCCCGGCATCCGCACGGTCGCGCAGGCGGAGGAGAACGCGGGCGCCATGGCATTCGGCCCGCTGAGCCCGGCCCAGATGGCCGAGGTCGACGCTCTCCTCGGCCGGTCTCCCCGGTCAGCCTGACGGGCAGCCGGCCGCCCGACGCTGCTTCCGGTCCCGTGGCCAGGACTGCGCCACGGAACCGGAAGCCATGCGTCGGGGGTCCTGGGGTCAGGGCATCACGTAGTAGGCGATGCTCTCGTAGACCCAGTTGCGGTCGTTCGCGCGGATGTGGTCGGCCTCAGCCTGGTTCGCAGTGAAGAAGTGCTTGCCGAAGCCCGGCGACCAGAAGCGGTACAGCGGCACCGTCCCCGCCTCCTGGGTGGTCGGCGCGCAGTAGTTGGCGCCCTCGAACACCCAGTTGCGGTCGTTGGCGATGATGTGGTCCCGCTCCGCCACGCTCTGGGTGTAGAAGTGCGACGCGAAGCCCGGCGACCAGAACCGGTAGACCGGCGAGCCCTTCGGGCAGTTGCCCGAGGAGTCGAGCGGGTAGGCCGCGAACGCCCGACCCTCGTCGACCCAGTTGCGGTCGGTGCTGCGGACCTGCTCCGCCTCGGCGGCGTTCATCGTGAAGAAGTGCGCATTGTTGAAGCGCGGGCTCCAGAACCGGTAGACGGGACGCGTGTCGGGGGTGAGCGGAGAAAGGGTGTACTGCTTGCCCCACGTGGGAGAGCCGGTCCTGCCGTAGATCTCCACGTAGAAGCGCCCCGCTGGCAGCGGCATCAGCTGAGAGGAGAGCCACGCACCGTCCCCTTGGGAGCCGGTGACGTCGAAGTCGTACAGCTGGTTCCCCGTCGAGCCGTACACCGTCACGTCATACACCTTGGCCGTGCCCAGCCCGGACGGGAAGGTCAGGCTCAGCGCGACCGTGGCGGCTGCGGGCAGGTCCACGGCGAAGTAGTCCGCGTCGCCGAGGGAGTCGGACACGGTCAGGCTCGACCCGGCGATCGACGCACCCACGCCGACGACATCAGCCTTCGCCGTCGTGTGGTTCTGTTCCGTCTCCACCGAACCGGCCGTGAAGACGGGCTTGAAGCTGTACTGCTTGCCCCATGCGGGAGAGCTGGTCCTGGTGTAGATCTCCACGTAGAAGCGCCCCGCCGGCAGGAACGTCGCCTGCGACGCGAGCCACGAACCGTCCGAGCTGCTGGCCTGGACGTCGAAAGCGAACAGGAGGGCGCCCGACGCGTCGTATACGTCCAGGTCATACGCCTTCGCCGTGCCGAGCCCCGAGGGGAACGTCAGGTTCAACGCCACCCGCCCCGCGCTCGGCAGGTCCACGGCGAAGTAGTCCGCGTCGCCGAGGGAGTCGGACACGGTACTGCCCGCGCCCTGGATCGTGTTGCCGGGAGCGACCACGTCCGCCGTCGCCCTCGTGTTGTTGGGCTCGCTCTCCGCCACAGTCGCCGCACTCGCGGGGACGGCGCTCAGCACAACTGGAGCCGTCAGGAGGAGCGCTCCCACCGCCGTGAGGAACCGGCGTGGCAGACCGTGGGCGGGACGTTCGTTGACCTGGGCCTTCATGTGGGATCGGGCTCCCCCCGTAGCGACGCAAGGCCCCGCGGCGCGGGCCGGGGCAAACGTAACGTTCGGGACGTCGCGGCGAAGTCCGCCATTCGGGTGCATGTCGACCCGCGGTGCCGTCGGGCCTCGAGGTCGACGTAGGCTCGACCGTCGTGGCGACCTTCTCCTCCGTGACCCGGCAGCACGTCCTCGCGGCCCTGGCAGAGCACGACGCCCGAGGCGCCGAGGAGTTCCTCGCGGTGTACGGCTTCGAGCCGGGGGTCGGCACCCTGAACCACGAGGGCCGCACCTACGACGCGCGGGCGATCCTCGGCGTCGCGCACAAGTTCGCGACCGGGCGGCTCGCGCGGCAGGAGGAGTTCCACGGCGACCTGCAGGCCACCGGCCTGCTGAGCAAGCGCGGCTTCGAGGTGACGGAGCCGGCGTCGGCCCGCCGCGCGGCCCCCGCGACCACGAGCACCCGGGCAGCCCGCGCTCCCCGGGCCCCGCGCGCGTCGGCCGCACCGAGGGC
>JAEZZV010000281.1 GCA_023418375.1 Actinomycetes bacterium
GGGTGACGCGGCGCCGGACCGGGGCGGGTGATGGGCGGGGCGCCGGGGCGGGTGACGCGGCGCGGGGCCGGGGCGGGTGACGCGGGCCGTCAGAGCGCGGCGAGGACCTCCCGCATGAGGGCGGCCGTCTCGCTCGGCGTCTTGCCCACGCGCACGCCCGCGGCCTCGAGGGCCTCCTTCTTCGCCTGCGCCGTGCCGGACGAGCCGGACACGATCGCCCCCGCGTGGCCCATGGTGCGGCCCTCGGGCGCGGTGAAGCCGGCGACGTAGCCGACGACCGGCTTGGTGACGTTCGCCTTGATGAACGCCGCGGCACGCTCCTCCGCGTCGCCCCCGATCTCGCCGATGAGGACGATCGCCTTGGTGTCCGGGTCGGCCTCGAACGCGGCGAGCGCGTCGATGTGGGTGGTGCCGATGATCGGGTCTCCGCCGATGCCGATGCAGGTGGAGAAGCCCAGGTCACGCAGCTCGAACATCATCTGGTAGGTCAGCGTGCCGGACTTGGACACGAGGCCGATCGGGCCGGGGCCGGTGATGTCGGCGGGCGTGATGCCGACATTCGAGCGGGCCGGGCTGATGATGCCGGGGCAGTTCGGGCCGATGAGCCGCACGTCGGCCGCCTGGGCGGCGGCGAAGAACTCGGCGGTGTCGGCGACCGGGACGCCCTCGGTGATGATGACCACCAGGGGCATCCGCGCGTCGACGGCCTCGAGCACCGCGCCCTTCGCGTGGGCCGGGGGCACGAAGACCACCGAGACGTCGGCGCCCGTCGCGGCCATCGCCTCGGCGACGGTGCCGAACACCGGGACCTCCACGTCGCCGTCGGGCGTGGGGAAGGTCACCGACGTCCCCGCCTTGCGCGGGTTCACGCCGCCCACGATCTGCGTGCCCGCGGCCAGCATGCGGGTCGTGTGCTTCATGCCCTCGGATCCGGTCATGCCCTGGACGATGACCTTGGACGCCTCGGTCAGGAAGATCGCCATGTCGCTGTCGCTCTCTCTCGTCTCGAGGTCTCAGGCCTGGGTGCCGCGGGCGGTGTGCGCCGCGTGGGCGAGCTCGGCGGCCTTGTCGGCGCCGCCGTCCATCGTGTCGGCGAGGGTCACCAGCGGGTGCGCGGCGTCGCGCAGGATCCGCCGGCCCTCCTCCACGTTGTTGCCGTCGAGGCGGACGACGAGCGGCTTGGTCGCGTGGTCGCCCAGGATGCCGAGCGCGGCGACGATGCCGTTCGCGACGGCGTCGCACGCGGTGATGCCGCCGAAGACGTTGACGAAGACCGCGTCCACCTGAGGGTCGCCGAGGATGACGTCGAGGCCGGCGGCCATGACCTCGGCCGACGCGCCGCCGCCGATGTCGAGGAAGTTCGCGGGCCGCACGCCGCCGTGCCGCTCACCGGCGTACGCGACGACGTCGAGCGTGCTCATGACCAGGCCCGCACCGTTGCCGATGATGCCGACCGAGCCGTCGAGCTTGACGTAGTTGAGGTCGTGCTCCTTGGCCTTGGCCTCGAGCGGGTCGGTGGCCGTTGCGTCCTCGAGCTCGGTGTGGTCGGGGTGCCGGAAGTCCGCGTTGGCGTCGAGGGTGACCTTGCCGTCGAGCGCGACGATGCGACCGTCCTCGGTGCGCACGAGCGGGTTGACCTCGACGAGGGTCGCGTCCTCCTCGCGGTAGACGGTCCACAGGCGCTCGATGACGTCCGCGACCTGGGGGGCGACGTCGTCGGCGAAGCCCGCGGCCGCGACGATCTCCTCGGCCTTGGCGCGGTCGATGCCGACCTGCGGGTCGACGGGGACGCGCGCGAGCGCCTCGGGGCGCTCGACCGCGAGCTGCTCGATCTCCATGCCGCCCTCGACGGAGCACATCGCGAGGTAGCGGCGCTCGGCGCGGTCGAGCAGGACGGAGAAGTAGTACTCCTCCGCGATGCGCGCGCCCGCCGCGACCATGACCCGGTGCACGGTGTGGCCCTTGATGTCCATGCCGAGGATCTCCCCGGCGCGGTCGGCGGCCTCCTGGGGCGAGTGCGCGAGCTTGACGCCGCCCGCCTTGCCGCGGCCGCCCGTCTTCACCTGCGCCTTCACGACGACGGTCCCGCCACCCAGCCGTTCGGCGGCCGCCTGGGCCTCCCCGGGCGTGGTGGCGACGATGCCGCCCAGCACGGGTACCCCGTGCTTCTCGAACATGTCCCGGGCCTGGTACTCGAACAGGTCCACCTGGTCGGTCCTCCCTCTCGCGGGCGCGCTGCCCGGGATCTGTCGGGCACGGTCGCCCGTTGGTGCGGGCGCCGCGCCCGGGGTGTCGTCACCATCGTCGGCGCGACCGATCGTAGCCGCGCGTCGCAGTTATCTTCACATCGAGAGATCTTGGTCGAGACGCGCGCCGCCAACCCCGTGATCTTGGTCCGCTGCGTCGTCAACACCCCCTGTGGCCCGAATCATCCCTGTCTGACCGGAATAGTACACTTGTGCTAACGCGATCGGGAAGGGTGTGCACGAATGACGGCGGTGGCCGAGCGGGTGGCGCAGGTGCGCCGGCTCGCGCGCGAGCTCGCCGACGTCGACGTCGCAGCGCTCGACGCGCGCGACGCGGAGGCCCTGCACGGCCACCTGCGGTTCGCGACCGACCAGCTCCAGGCGGTGGCCGCGCGGCTCCTCGCCCGCGTCGAGGACGGCGGCCGTTGGGTGGGCGCGGC
>JAEZZV010000004.1 GCA_023418375.1 Actinomycetes bacterium
GGGATCGGGCGCGTGCCGCGCTCGCCGCCGGCGGCCTGGTCGCGGAGGTGACGTCGGTCGAGGGGCTCGCCCACGTCGTCGGGCGGCGGGCCGGATGAGCGGGCCGCGCGGGACGGGGGAGCAGGCGTCGGGCTGGTGGGACGACCCGCGCCAGGTGCGGCGGGTGCAGGCGGCGGGCGACGCGTCGTGGGACCCGACGGTGTGGCCGTACACGCTCGCGCCCGTGGCCCAGCTGCTGCGCGACGGCCTGGAGCTCGCGCCGGGCGTGACGTTCCTCGTCGGCGAGAACGGGAGCGGCAAGTCCACGCTGGTCGAGGCGATCGCCGAGGCGGCCGGGCTCAACCCGGAGGGCGGCAGCCCGAACGCGCTGCACTCGACGCGCCGCACCGAGTCGCCGCTCGGCTCCCAGCTCTGGCTCGCCCGGGGCCCGGCCTCGCGCCGGTGGGGGTACTTCCTGCGGGCCGAGACGATGCACGGCCTGTACACGTACCTGGAGTCCCTCGAGGACGGCGCCGGGTCGCGCCTGCACGAGATGAGCCACGGCGAGTCGTTCCTGGAGGTGCTCACCGAGCGGTTCGACCAGACCGGCTTCTACGTCATGGACGAGCCGGAGGCGGCGCTGTCCTTCACCTCGTGCCTGGCGCTGGTGGACCTGCTGGCGCGGCTGGCCGAGGCGGGCGCGCAGGTGGTGTGCGCGACGCACTCGCCGCTGCTCACCGCCCTGCCGGGCGCGACGATCCTCGAGCTCGGCGAGCACGGGTTCGCGCCCGCGGCGTGGGAGGACCTCGAGCTCGTCCAGCACTGGCGCGGCTACCTGGCCGACCCGCGGCGCTACCTGCGCCACGTGCTCGACGGCGAGGGGTAGCCGCCGTCGCACACACGCCGAGCTCTACCTGCGCGCGGCGGCCGCTCGGTCCTCAGGCCGCTCGTGCAGCACCACTCGGTGCGGGTCAGCCGACGGCCTCGGCGACGCCGCCCTTGCCGCCGTGCTTGACGCCGTACATCGCGAGGTCGGCCGCGCGGAGCAGCGCGGACGGCTCCGCGGGCACGTTCGGGCCCGGCTCGGCGACCCCGACGCTCCCGGTGACGGCGACGACCTCCTCGCCCACGTGCACCGGTGCGCTGATGGCACCGAGCAGCCCGCGGGCGGTCTCGGCGGCGCCGACGCCCGCCTCGCCGGTCAGCAGCACCGCGAACTCGTCACCGCTCATCCGGAACGCCATGGCGTCGTGCCCGAACGGCTCGAGGGCGCGCGCGAGGCGCCGGGCGATCGCCACGAGGACGTCGTCGCCCGCGGCGTGGCCGTGCACGTCGTTGATCTGCTTGAAGTCGTCGAGGTCGACGAAGACGACCGCGACCGGGCGGCCGGTCTCGCGGTGCGCGCGGACGGCCGCGTCGAGGTGCTCGTGCAGCAGTGCGCGGCCGCCGAGACCGGTGAGCGAGTCGTGCATCGCCTGGTGCCGGAGCTGGCGCTCGGTCTTCTCGAGCCGCAGGACGAGTTTGTGGTTCTCCGTGATGGTCGCCTGCTGGCGCACGACGAGGAGGGCGCCCATGACCACCGACGTCGTCGTGATCGCCTTCGGGATGCCCGGGCCGAGGTAGAGGACCACCATGGTCACGAGCGCCGGCGCGAGGACGACGTACGGCGCGAGCACGAGGACCGGGCTCGTGCTGTGCGTGACGCGTCGCTGGGAGGTGCCCTGGTAGAACAGGGTCGCGACGACGATGCACCCGAAGCCGACGGCCCAGAGCCCACGGCCGGACAGCACCCAGAGCACGTCGGAGACGGCGATGACCGCGAGCCCGGCCATGTACATCCGCGGCATGCCGCGGTGGCAGCGGGGGATCTCGGTGATGCTGATGCCGCCGAAGAGCGTGAGGACGGCGACGGCGGCGAGCGGGAGCGCGACGGCGATCGCCCCGGCCGCCCCGCCGCCGGCGGTATGCACGACCTCGTGCAGGACGGGCGACCACGCCACGACGAACAGGGCGGCCCCGGCGATCGCGCCGTCGATGACGAGCCGGACGCGCGACCACGTGTGCGGCCCCTTGGCGCTGAGCCAGCAGGCCACCCCCGTCAGCACGACCAGGGCGATGCGGCCGGTCGTGGCCACCGACTCGGGCAGGTCCGCCAGCCAGGCGAGCGGGGCCGCGAGCCAGGCGGCGAGCCCGAGGGCGTCGCAGTGCCAGGCCAGCCAGCTGCGGCCGGGCCGGGCGCGGCCGGCGGCCTGCAGGGTGGCGACGGCGGCGACCAGCGCGACGACGGCGTCGAGGACGAGGCCGCCGGCGGTGTCGGCGAGCCACCAGCGGACGGCCGCGAGGACGCCAAGGGTCGCCAGGGGTAGCGCCCATCGCGCGCGTGTGTCCAGGCTCCTCGCCGGCATCGTGCCCTCCACCGGTGGTATCGGTCCCGCGCGCGCCGGGATGAGCCTGGGCCGGGGTGAACGGCGGGTGAAGCGGACGGCCGCGCCCGGGGGCCGGCGCGGGGCCCGGGAACACCGGGGCCCGCGCCCCCGGTTGTCCTCGTCATGACCGACCACGGCCACGACCTGCTCTTCGGCACGTTCATCACACCGCTGGCCGCCGACCCGGCCCGCACCGTGGGCCTGGCGGTGGCGACGGAGCGGGCAGGACTGGACTTCGCGACGTTCCAGGACCACCCGTACCAGCCGCGGTTCCTGGACACGTGGACGCTCATGAGCTGGGTGGCCGCGCGCACCGAGCGCGTCCGCGTCGTGGCCAACGTCGCGAACCTGCCGCTGCGGCACCCGGTGGTGCTCGCGCGCTCGATCGCCAGCCTCGACCTGCTCAGCGGCGGCCGCGTCGAGCTCGGTCTCGGGGCCGGTGCCTTCTGGGACGCGATCGCCGCCGTCGGCGGGCCGCGGCTCGCCCCCGGCGAGGCGGTGCAGGCGCTCGACGAGGCGATCGACGTCATCCGCGGGGTCTGGGACGCCGGCAACCGGGAGCGGTTCACCGTCCCCGGGCGCTTCCACACGGTCGACGGCGCCAAGCGCGGCCCGGCCCCGGCGCACGACGTGGCGATCTGGCTCGGCGCCCTGAGGCCGCGGATGCTGCGCCTGGTCGGGCGGGCGGGCGACGGGTGGCTCCCGTCGCTGTCCTACCTGGGCGGCCTCGGCGCGCTCGCCGACGGCAACGCGGTGATCGACGAGGCGGCCGCGGAGGCCGGGCGACCGCCCTCGGCGGTGCGGCGGCTGCTCAACCTCGACGGCGAGCTGACCGCGACGCGGTCGGACCGGTTCCTCGTCGGCCCGTCCGCCCAGTGGGCCGAGCAGCTCGCCGGGCTCGCGCTCCAGCACGGGGTGTCGGGGTTCGTGCTGCCGGGCGACGACGCCGCGGCCTACGACGTGTTCGGGCGTGAGGTGGCGCCGGCCGTCCGCGAGCTGGTGGCGGCCGAGCGCGCCCGCTGACGGCCCGGGCGGGTCGACCGGCGGACCGCCCCGGTCGTCAGCGGTTGGCCGCGGGCATCGAGGCCTTGCCGTCGAGCCAGAGGGTCTCCGACGGGTCGGAGTGGGTCCCGCCCGAGCGCACGTGCGTGCCCGGCGCGACCGGCCCGTTCTTCAGCACGTACCAGAGCGCCATCGCGTGCCCCCGACCCAGGCCGTAGTCCTCCTTGAACCACGCCACGACGTCGCCCGCCTTCGTCGTCGGGCCGTCGAAGCCCTTCTGGCGGGCGACGTCGAGGACCTGGCGCGGCGTCAGGCCGGTGCGCTCTTCGATGGTGTCGAGGTATGCCTGGAAGCTCATGCCCCTACCGACCGGCCCCGCGCTGAGAACTGATCGGGCCGGCCGGCGGCGTCAGCCCGCGGGCTTCGACTCGTAGAGGCCGACCTGGTTGCCGTCCGGGTCCGTGAACACCGCCCACGAGCTGTTCTCGTCGATGGGGGACTTCTCCATCGCCACGGTCCCGCCGAGCTCCACCGCGCGGCGCAGGGCGTCGTCGATCGAGTCGACCTCGACGTAGCTGCGCGGCTGCGTGAACCCCTCGCTGCGCGGGGCGAGCCCGCCGCCGCTGATGCCGTTCGGCGCCTGCCACATCGGGTAGTCCTCGAAGCCGGGCATCGTGTCGATCTTCCAGCCGAACAGCCCCCCGTAGAAGGCCTTCGCCGCATCCATGTCGCTCACCGGGATGTCGATGTGCGTGATGTCGCCGTGTGCCATGTCCCCGCCCCTTCGCCGGCCGGCCGCACCCCGCGGCCGCGAAGTCAGCCACGCTAGCGACGCGCGCCGACAGACCGCTTCCCGAGGGCGGGACGACGAACGGCGGGCCCCGCCCCGGGAAGGAGCGGAGC
>JAEZZV010000157.1 GCA_023418375.1 Actinomycetes bacterium
CGCCTGCAAGGGGCGGCCCCCGCGGCGGTCCGCGCCGTCGACCTGGTGGCGGCCGCCCGGACCGCCGGTCGCGACGAGGCGTTCGCGGCCGAGGACGACGCCCTGACCGAGCTCCTGGTCTCCCCCGAGCTCAAGGCAGGTGTGTACGCCCAACGCGCCTTGGCGCGGGCGGCCCGCGGGCGCCGGGCGACGGGCACGGACGCCCCGTCGGCTCCACGCGAGGTCCGGTCGGTCGGCGTCGTCGGCGGAGGCCTGATGGCCAGCCAGCTCGCGGTGCTGCTCGCGTCGCGCCTGCAGGTGCCGGTCACGATGCGCGAGGTCGACGAGGCGCGGGCGGAACAGGGACGGGCGCGGGTACGGGCGGAGGTCGAGGGCCTGGTCCGCGCGCGACGGCTCGACGAGGCGGGCGCCCGGCGGCTGCTCGAGGGCATCACGCTCGGCACCGACCTGGGCGCCCTGCGCTCCGCCGACCTCGTGATCGAGGCCGTCACCGAGGTCATGCCGGTCAAGCAGCAGGTCTTCGCCGAGCTCGAGGCACTCGTCGCGCCCGACGCGATCCTCGCGACCAACACCTCGGCCCTGTCCGTCACCACGATGGGCACGCACCTCGCCCACCCCGAGCGCGTCCTCGGCCTGCACTTCTTCAACCCCGTGTCGCGGATGCCGCTCCTGGAGGTCGTCCGGACCGGGAGCACCGACGCCGTGACGCGCGCCACCGGGCTCGACGTCGCCCGCCGGCTCGGCAAGACGGCGGTGGAGGTGCTCGACCGGCCCGGCTTCGTCGTCAACCGGCTGCTGCTGCGCCTGCTCGGTGACGTGCTCGCGTGCGTCGAGGACGGCACGCCCGCCACGGTCGCGGACGCGGCGCTCCGGCCGCTCGGGCTCCCCATGGGGCCGTTCACGCTCCTGCAGCTGGTCGGCCCCGCGGTGGCCGGGCACGTGCTCGAGACGCTGCACGACGAGCTCGGGGAACGGTTCCGGCTGTCACCCGGCCTGGCGCGCCTGACCGCCGACGGGCGGCCGCTCGTCGGGTCGGGGCCGTCGGGCGAGGACGAGCCGCAGCCGTGGGTCCAGGATGCCTTCGGCGAGCCGGGCGGCCCGGGCGCCCGGGACGCCCGCGGCGTCCTCGACCACGTGCTCACCGGCCTCACCGAGGAGGTGGGCGCCCTGCTGGCCGAGGGCGTGGTCGCCGGGCCGGAGGACGTGGACGTCTGCATGGTGCTCGGCGCCGGGTGGCCGTTCCACCTGGGGGGCATCACGCCCTACCTGGACCGGACCGGCTGGTCCGAGCGCCTGCTCGGGAGGCCGTTCGCCGACGCGCAGTGACGCGCCGTGACGTCGCCGGACGGCGGCTCAGAAGACCTGGAGGCCCCGTTCGCGGAACTGACCGCGCACGCGCTCGACGAGCTCCGGCGTCGGGGCCGGGGTGTCGCCCAGCTCGTACGTCATGCCGAGCGAGTCCCACTTGTCGCGGCCCATCTGGTGGAACGGGAGCACCTCGACGCGCGTGACCGTGGAGAGCGTGGCGACGTAGTCGGCGACGGCTGCGACGTTCGCGACCTCGTCGGTCAGCCCCGGCACGAGCACGAACCGGATCCAGATCTCGGTCCCGCGCTCGGCG
Source organism: Actinomycetes bacterium (assembly GCA_023418375.1). Lineage (GTDB taxonomy): Bacteria > Actinomycetota > Actinomycetes > Actinomycetales > Cellulomonadaceae > Actinotalea. The sequence goes on from JAEZZV010000157.1 coordinate 1,622, forward strand.
AGCCGGGCACCGAAGTCGAGCGTGGGCTGCAGGTCGCGGCCGGTCACGCGCCGGTACGTCTCCGGCAGGCCGGACTTCACGTCGAGCAGCACGAGGTCGATGTCGTCGAGCATCTCGTCACTGCACGACGCCCCGAGGAAGCCGGAGGTGTCGACAGCGGTGTGGATGCCGAGCTCCTTGGCGCCGCGCAGCAGCCGCCGCACGAACGCGGGCTGCATGAGCGGCTCGCCGCCGGAGATCGTCAGGCCCCCGCCGGTGGCCTTGAAGATCGCGCGGTAGCGCGCCAGCCGGCCGAGCACCTCGTCGGCGAGGACGGGCTCCCCGCGCCGCATCTCCATCGTGTCGGGGTTGTGGCAGTACAGGCAGCGCAGCGGGCAGCCGGCCAGGAAGGTGGTCAGCCGGGTGCCGGGGCCGTCGACGGCGGTGACGAGCTCCCACGAGTGGACCGAGCCGAGGTCCCCCGCCCGCACCATCGCGAACGTCGAGGACCGGTCGGCCTCGCTGAGGCTCAGCCCCGAGGTGCCGGCGTGCGTCCTGGCCGCAGCGCCCCCCACGAGCGGGGTCGCGAGGTCGACGATCGGTGCCCCGACCTGTGCCGGGACCGTCCGGAGGTCTGTGCTGCTCATATCCCCAGTCTCCGCCGTGTCGTCCCATGAATTCATAGGACGAATGTCCATGCCCGGTCCGGGCCGGGTATGACCTGCGTCACACCCCGCCCTCGTTCCGCTGGGCGCACCCGCGGCGACGAGCGAGGGGCGGGCCGGAGTGCCCCGGACCGCCCCTCGCTCGTCGACCCGCAGGGGGCCGGTCGGCCGGTCAGAGACCGCCGTGGAAGGTGCGTGACAGCACGTCGAGCTGCTGCTCGCGGGTCAGCCGCACGAAGTTCACCGCGTAACCCGAGACCCGGATGGTCAGCTGGGGGTAGTTCTCCGGGTGCTCCATCGCGTCCTCGAGGGTCTCCCGGTTGAGGACGTTGATGTTCATGTGGAAGCCGGACGAGACGTTGTAGGCGTCCAGGAGGCCGACGAGGTTCGTCACCTGCTCGTCGCGCGTCCGGCCGAGGCCCGAGGGCACCACCGTGGAGGTCAGCGAGATCCCGTCCTGCGCGTCGTCGTAGGGCAGCTTGGCGACCGAGAGCGCCGAGGCGAGCATGCCGTGCGCGTCGCGGCCGTTCATCGGGTTCGCACCCGGGGCGAACGGCTCGCCCGTGCGGCGGCCGTCGGGGGTGTTGCCGGTGTGCTTGCCGTAGACGACGTTCGACGTGATCGTCAGCACGGACTGCGTGTGCTTGGCGTTCCGGTACGTCGGCTGCCGGCGGATCTTCGCCATGAAGCTGTGCACCAGCTGCACGGCGATGTCGTCGACGCGGTCGTCGTCGTTGCCATAGGTCGGGAAGTCGCCCTCGACGTCGTAGTCGACGACGAGGCCGGTCTCGTCCCGCACCGGCCGGACCGTGGCGTACTTGATCGCCGACAGCGAGTCCGCCGCCACCGAGAGGCCGGCGATGCCGCAGGCGAGCGTCCGGAGGACGGCACGGTCGTGCAGCGCCATCTCGATGCGCTCGTAGGCGTACTTGTCGTGCGACCAGTGGATGCAGTTGAGCGCGTCGACGTAGGTCTCGGCCAGCCAGTCGAGCAGGGTGTCGTAGGCGGCCCAGACCTCGTCGAAGTCGAGGACGTCGCCCGCGATGGCGGGGCGGGCGGGCGCGACCTGCTTGCCGGACATCTCGTCACGGCCGCCGTTGATCGCGTACAGCAGCGCCTTGGCGAGGTTGACCCGGGCGCCGAAGAACTGCATCTGCTTGCCGACCGTCATCGCGGAGACGCAGCAGGCGATCGCGCCGTCGTCGCCGCACTGGTCGCGGATCAGCTCGTCGGACTCGTACTGGATCGCCGAGGTGTCGATCGAGACCTGCGAGCAGAACCGCTTGAAGCCCTCCGGGAGCTGGTGGCTCCACAGCACCGTCAGGTTCGGCTCGGGGGCCGGGCCGAGGTTGTACAGCGTCTGCAGGTAGCGGAACGACGTGCGGGTGACCAGCGTGCGGCCGTCGACGCCCATGCCGCCGATGGACTCCGTCACCCAGGTCGGGTCGCCGGAGAACAGCGCGTCGTACTCCGGGGTGCGCAGGAAGCGCACGATCCGCAGCTTGATGACCAGGTCGTCGACCAGCTCCTGGGCCTGCTCCTCGGTGAGCACGCCGGCGGCGATGTCGCGCTCGAGGTAGACGTCGAGGAAGGTCGAGGTGCGCCCGAGCGACATCGCCGCGCCGTTCTGCTCCTTCACGGCGGCGAGGTAGGCGAAGTACAGCCACTGCACGGCCTCGCGCCCGGTGGTCGCCGGACCGGAGATGTCGTACCCGTAGGAGGCGGCCATCGCCTTGAGCTCGCCGAGCGCCCGGATCTGCTCCGAGAGCTCCTCGCGGTCGCGGATGATGTCCTCGGTCGAGCGCTCCAGGTCGAGCTCGCTCTTCTCGGCCTTCTTGGCGGCGATGAGGGCGTCGACGCCGTACAGCGGGACGCGGCGGTAGTCGCCGATGATGCGGCCGCGGCCGTAGGCGTCCGGCAGACCGGTGACGATGTGGGAGGAGCGCGCGGCGCGCACGTCGGGCGGGTAGACGTCGAAGACGCCGTCGTTGTGCGTCTTGCGGTACTCGGTGAAGATCTTGCGCACCCCGGCGTCGGGCTCGTAGCCGTAGGTCGCGAGCGCGTTCTCGACCATCCGGTAGCCGCCGTTGGGCATGATCGCGCGCTTGAGGGGTGCGTCGGTCTGCAGGCCGACGACGAGCTCGCTCGCCTCGTCGATGTAGCCGGGAGCGTGCGAGGTGATCGTGGAGGGGGTGTGCGGGTCGACGTCGTAGACGCCCTTGGCGCGCTCCGCGGGGAACATCTCGAGCAGGCGGGCCCAGATGCCGGTCGTCCGCGCGGTCGGGCCGGCGAGGAACGACGCGTCACCGGTGTACGGGGTGTAGTTGCGCTGGATGAAGTCGCGGACGTCGATCTGCTCGCTCCACGGGCCCGGCACGAACCCGCGCCATGCCTCAGGGGTGATGCCGGCCTGCGCCTCGGTGGTGACTGCCATCGCCTTACTCCCTGTCTCCGTCGGTGATGACAACGCTAGGAAGCGAAACATGGGATGACCTGGGACCTTCGGGCAAGATCATGGGATGACTTGGTGACCTGCGTCACATTCCCCGGCCCGGTAGGCGCGACCCCCCGTGCAAATCCTGGCCCGGCGGTAGGCGATCGCCCGAGCGCTCCCCCGGGTCAGGCGCCGGCGCGGAGCCGCTGCAGGACGTCCTGCGCAACGTCCTCGGCCCGCAGCCGCAGCTCCTCGACGAGCTGGGCGCGCGTCGCGTGGGCGGGGAAGACGGCCGGGACGCCGATGAACGTGAACGGCGTGGTCAGGCCCTCCGCCGAGCATCGCTGCGCGACGAGCGTGCCGACGCCGCCCTCGACCGCACCGTCCTCGAGCACGGCCACGTGGTCGTGGTCCCCCGCGAGCTTGACGAGCGCCGCCGGCACGGGGAGGACCCACCGCGGGTCGACGACGGTGGCGGCCACGCCGGCCGCCTCGAGGATCTCCGCGGCCTGCAGCGCGGTGGCGACCATCGGCCCGATCCCGACCAGCATCACGCGCGGGCCGGCTCCCCCGGTGCGCGCCAGGACGTCGACGCCCTCCACCGTGTCGATCGCGGGGATCGGCTCCGGCAACGGCCCCTTGGGGAACCGCACGACGCTCGGCGCGTCGTCGATGTCGACGGCCGCCCGCAGGGCCGAGCGCAGCGTCGCCTCGTCGCGCGGCGCGGCGACCTGCAGCCCGGGCACCACCCGCAGCACCGCCATGTCCCACACGCCGTTGTGGCTGGGGCCGTCGTCGCCGGTGATCCCTGCCCGGTCCAGCACGAACGTCACGCCCGCCTTGTGCAGCGCGACGTCCATGAGGACCTGGTCGAAGGCACGGTTGAGGAACGTCGCGTAGACCGCAACCACCGGGTGCAGGCCCGCGAAGGCCATGCCCGCCGCCGAGGTCACCGCGTGCTGCTCGGCGATGCCGACGTCGAACACCCGCGACGGGAACGCCTGCGCGAACGGTGCGAGCCCGACGGGCTGCAGCATCGCGGCCGTGATCGCGACGACGTCGGGGCGCCGGTGGCCGATCGCGACGATCTCGTCGGCGAACACCGAGGTCCAGCCGAACCGCGACGGCGCGACGGGCAGGCCCGTCTCGGGGTGGATCTGGCCCACGGCGTGGAACCGGTCCGCGGCATCCTGCTCCGCGGGGACGTATCCGCGGCCCTTCTCGGTGATGCAGTGCACGATGACCGGCCCGCCGAAGTCCCGCGCGAGGCGCAGCGCGCGCTCGACGGCCCCGACGTCGTGCCCGTCGACCGGGCCGATGTACTTCAGGCCGAGGTCCTCGAACATGCCCTGCGGCGCGACGACGTCCTTGAGGCCCTTCTTCATGCCGTGCAGGGCGCCGTAGACGAGCCGCCCGGGCGGGCCGGAGCGCCGCAGCGCTCGCTTGCCCCAGGCCAGGACGTCCTCGTAGGACCGCGCGGTGCGCAGGCGGTCCAGGTGCTCGGCGAACCCGCCGATCGTCGGGTCGTACGAGCGCCCGTTGTCGTTGACGACGATGACGAGCCTGCGGTCCTGCCCCGCGGCGATGTTGTTCAGCGCCTCCCAGGCCATGCCGCCCGTGAGCGCGCCGTCGCCGATCACGGCGACGACGTGGCGATCCACGTTCCCCTTGAGCGCGTAGGCCTTCGCGATGCCGTCGGCCCACGAGAGCGCGGTGGAGGCGTGCGAGTTCTCGACGACGTCGTGCACGGACTCCGCGCGGTTGGGATAGCCGGAGAGCCCGCCGCGCTGACGCAGCTCCGAGAAGTCGCCGCGCCCGGTCAGCAGCTTGTGCACGTAAGCCTGGTGGCCCGTGTCGAAGACGATCGTGTCGCGCGGCGACTCGAAGACGCGGTGCAGCGCGATGGTCAGCTCGACCACGCCGAGGTTCGGTCCGAGGTGCCCACCGGTGCGCGAGACCGACTGCACCAGGAAGTGGCGGATCTCCGCGGCGAGGCGGTCCAGCTCGTCCCGGCCGAGCGCCCGCACGTCCGCAGGCGCGTGGATCCGGGGGAGGATGGCCATCGCGCCATCGTACGTGCTGCGCCTCGTCAGGTCCGGCCGGTGGGCGAGCGTGCCGACGACCTGCGCGAGGTCGCCACGGCCCTTCACACGGCGCACACTCCCGGCCTCACGAGGCGCCGGCCGAGCGGTGGCTCCGGGGCCGCGCCCGGCGCGTGCTGAACGTCGCCCGTACCCTGGCCGCATGCAGCTCCCCTCGGG
>JAEZZV010000226.1 GCA_023418375.1 Actinomycetes bacterium
GAGCGGCACCGTCGTCTACACCGCGCGGCTCGGGCTGCCCGACGTGCCGCTCGCCGACATGGCGGGCGCGGGGCCGGCCGGCCTGCTCGGCGGGAGCACGACGATCCGCGTGTGGTCCGACGGCGCCGACCGCTCGCGCGTCGCGCTGCTCGGCGCCACGTCGGAGTTCTCCGTGGTGCAGGACGGCATCGAGACCTGGACCTACTCGAGCTCCGACAACGAGGTCGTCCACTACGCCCCCTCGGCGCAGGACGCCCAGGCGCTGGAGTCGCTGCTCGGCGACGACGCTGCGCCCATGGGCCCCGCGACGCTCGCCGACCCCGACGCCCTGGCCACGACGGTCCTCCAGGCGGTCGAGGAGTACTCGATCGTCACCCTGGACGCCGACACCACCGTCGCGGGCCGCGCGGCCTACCAGCTCGTCGTGACTCCCGACGACCCCGGCACGCTCGTCGGGCGCGTGGTCGTGGCCGTCGACGGCGAGACCTCGATGCCGCTGCGCCTGCAGGTGTGGAGCACCCAGGACGCCGACGCGCCCGCGCTGGAGGTCGCCTACACGGACCTCTCCTACGACGCGCCGGACCCCGCCGTGCTGGAGTTCTCGGTGCCCGTGGGCGCCACGGTGCGCGAGGTCGAGATCCCGGTCCCCGACCTGGGCTCGCTCGCCGGGCTCACCGGCGCGGACCTGCCGCCCGGCCTCGAGGGCCTGGCCGACGTCGACCTCACCGACCTGCAGGGGCTCGCCGACCTCGAGCCCGGGGAGCTCGAGCAGCGCCTCGGCGTCGACCCGGCCGAGCTCGAGCGGATCGCCGGCCTAGAGGGCCCCGAGCGGCTCGCTGCCATGCAGGAGCTCCTCGCGGGCCTCGACCTGGGCGCGCTGGGCGTCGACGGGCTCGACGACGTCGACCTGGGCGCCGTGGACCTCGCGGAGCTGGAGGCCGAGGCGCACGCGGACCCCCTCGCGCCCGGAGCGGGTGAGGGGATGGGCGAGGGCCTGCGCGTGCTCGGCAGCGGCTGGGCCACCGTGCTCGAGCTCTCCGGCATCACCGACCACGCGCCCACCGATGCGGCCACCGGCGACGCCGACGCACCGGCCGACCCGGCCGCCACGCCCGGCGGCGCGTCGGCCGAGGACCTCTTCGCCGAGCTCGACCAGAGCCTGGAGGGCATGCACGACGGCGTCGACGCCGACCTGTTCGACACGCTCGCCACGCGGGTGCCCGAGGGTCGGCTCGTCACCTCGTCCCTGCTCAGCATCCTGCTCACCGACGACGGTCGCGTCCTCGTCGGCGCGGTCCCGGGCGACACCCTGCGCGAGCTCGCATGACCGCGACCGCCGGCACGGGCGTCGCACCGACCCTGACCGACGCGCGGCCCGCGCCGGTCAGGGTCGGTCAGCGGGCCGCCCCGCTGGTCGTGCGGACGCAGGGGGTCACCAAGCGGTTCCGGGGCCACCTGGCCGTGGACGCCGTCGACCTGGAGGTGCCGCGCGGCTCGGTGTACGGCTTCATCGGGCCGAACGGCTCGGGCAAGACCACGACGATCCGGATGCTGCTCGGCCTGGTCCGTCCGAGCGCCGGCCGGGTCTGGCTGCTCGGCCACCCCATGCCCGAGGCAGCGGACCGGGTGCTGCCGTGGGTCGGTGCGCTGGTCGAGGGCCCCGCCTTCCAGCCGTACCTGTCCGGGGCGGCGAACCTGCGCCGGCTGGACGCGTGCGACGCCGCCGCCGACCCGCGAACCACCGGACGCCGCGTCGGCGAGGCCCTGGAACGCGTCGGGCTCGCCGGCGCGGCCCGCAAGCCCTACCGGCACTACTCGCTCGGCATGAAGCAGCGGCTCGGCCTCGCGGCCGCACTGCTGCGAGCCCGGGACCTGCTCGTGCTCGACGAGCCGACGAACGGGCTCGACCCGCAGGGCACCCGCGAGGTGCGCAGCCTGGTCCGCGAGCTCGCGGCGGCCGGCACGACGGTGCTCGTCTCCTCGCACCTGCTCACCGAGATCGAGCAGGTCTGCACGCACATCGGGATCATGTCCCGCGGTCGCCTCGTGGTGCAGGGCGAGCGCGACGAGCTCTCCGCCGGCGGTCACGTCCGGGTGAGGGTGACGACGTCGCCGGCGCACGTCGCCGCGGCCGCGACGGTCCTCGAGAGCCTGGGCCTGCGCGGCGTCTCGGCCGACGGCGTCCGGCTCACCGCGGTCCTCGGCGCCGTCGCGCCCGAGCGGGTGGCCCAGGCCCTCGTCGGGGGCGGCGTCGACGTCGTGGGCCTGGCCGTGGAGCGGCCGAGCCTCGAGCAGCTGTTCGTGACGATCACGGGGGAGGGCTTCGATGCCGCTCGCTGAGCTGACCGCCGCGCGACCGGCGCCCGCGTGGACCGACGTGACGCCGACGTCACGGCGCGGGGCCTGGGGCCGACTGCTGCGCAGCGAGATCCGCCTGGTCCTCGGCCGCCGCCGCACCGTCGCCCTGGTCGCCGGGCTCGGCGCCGTCCCGCTGCTCGTGGCCGTGGTCCTCTTCGTCGCCCAGGGGTCCACGTTCTCGGCCGAGGGTGCCGGGGGGCTGCTCGCGCGCGTGACCGGCAACGGCCTGTTCCTCGTGGTCACGGCTCTGTTCCTGTGCCTGCCCTTCCTGCTGCCGCTGGTCACCGGGGTGGCGGCGGGCGACGCCATCGCGGGCGAGGCGCAGGCCGGAACGTTGCGCTACCTGCTCACGGTGCCGGTCGGACGCGGACGCCTGCTGGCGGCCAAGGCGATCGCCGCCCTGGTCCTCGTGGTGACCGCGGTCGGCGCCGTCACCGTCGTGGCGTTCGCGTCCGGAGCGCTGTTCTTCGGGCTGGACGACCTCACGCTGCTGTCGGGCACGACAGTGCCGGCGACCGAGGGTGTGCTGCGCATGCTCGGGGTCGCGGCGTACGTCGCGCTCTCGCTCACCGGCCTGGTCGCCGTCGGGCTCTTCTTCTCCTCGGTGACCGAGGTCCCGGTGGGCGCCATGGCGGGGACGGTGGTCCTCGCCGTCGTGTCCGGGGTGCTCGACACGATTCCCCAGCTCGCCGCGATCCAGCCCGGGCTGCTGACCCACCACTGGACGGACTTCGCCGAGTTCCTCCGGATCGAGGTCGACTGGGCGCTCCTGGGGCAGGGTCTGGCCGTGCAGGCGGCCTGGGTCACCGTGTTCGGCGCGCTCGCCTGGAGCCGCTTCACGACGGCGGACGTCACGTCCTAGCCCGGTCGCCGGTCCTGGCGACGTTCAGTCGAACGGGGCGTCCAGCCAGACGCTGCGCGGCGGGAGCAGGCTCTCGAGCTCGTCGAACAGCTGGTCCGGGAGCGGCGTCGCCGCGCGGCGGAGCGTGTCGGCGACCAGCTCGGGCCGCCCGAGACCGACGATCGTCGACGTGATCCGCGGGTCGCGCAGCGAGTGCTGCAGTGCGGCCGTCGTGAGGTCGGCGTCGTGGCGCGCGCACGCGTCGCGCATCGCGGCGACCGCGGCCACGATCTCCGGCGGAGCCTCGCGGTAGCCGTACGTCGTGACCGCCGGCCGCGGGACCAGGAGGCCCCCGCCGTACACCGCGGCGTTCAGGACGCCCATGCCGCGGCTCCGCGCCTCTGCGATGAGGTCGCCGGCGCTGCGGTCCAGCAGCGTCCAGCGGTTGTGCACGAGCAGGACGTCGAACACGCCCAGGGCGAGATACCGGGCCATCTCCTGCACCCGCCCGCCGGCCAGCCCGATCGAGCCCACCTGCCCGGACTCCTTGAGCGCCACCAGGGCGTCGACGGCGCCCCCGGGCCGGGCGATCTCGTCGAAGTCGAAGAACTCCGGGTCGTGCAGGTGCACCAGGGGCAGCACGTCCAGACCCAGGCGCTCGCGGCTCTCGGCGACCGACGCGCGGACCCGGTCGCCGGAGTAGTCGCGGCCTGACGGGTCGACCTTGGTCCCGACGACGAAGTCCGGCGGAAGGCCTCCGAGCTCGCGGATCGCGGCCCCGATCCGGCGCTCGCTCTCGCCGTCGCTGTAGCCGTTGGAGGTGTCCTGGAACCGGATCGGGCTCTCGAGGACCGACCGGGCGACGGCCACCCCCTGGTCGGTGGGCACCTCCCGGCCGTACAGCCGCGGCATGCTGCCCAGCGGCGATCCACCGGCGCAGATGGCCGACACCGTCAGCGGCGTGCCCGGCAGCGGCCGCAGCCAGTCGGCGGAGGCGGGGTGGGGTGTCGTCGTCATGCGGCCATCTCAGCACGTGCGACCACACTCGGGGCGGCGACACTCGCAACGATTCGACGATCGCTCGGCGATGGCCCGAACGGGCCACGCGCGGTGGCCGGGACAGGCGATGAGCGACCGGGGGGCGGCGGGGTTGCCTGTCCGTCATGACCTCCCGGACCGCACTCGTCCCGACCACCGGCCTGCTGCCCGCCGCGGCGCCGCCCCGCGGCACTCCGTGCCGACGTCGCCGCCCCGCAGGCGCGCGCCGTGCGGATCGACCCCCGACTGACGGGCCCGCGCCGGTCGGCGAACGGCGGCATGGCCGCCGGGACGTTCGCCGCCCTGGTGGGCGGCACGGCGCGCGTCCGGCTGCACCGCCCGGTGCCCGTCGGTCGACCGCTCGGCATCGTCGCCGGCGCAGGCGGAGGCGTGAGGATCCTCGACCGTCGAGGCGACGTCGCCAGCGTCACGCCCGTGCCCGCGTTCGAGGTGGACCCCCCGGCCCGGCCGGGCCTCGAGGAAGCCCTGGAGGCGCGGCGCGCCCACCCGCTCCTCGGCGTGCGGCACCCGTTCTCGGACTGCGTCGTGTGCGGCCCCGAGCGCCCCGACGGCATGGGCGTCGTCTGGGGCCCGATGCGCGGCCGGTCCGACGTCCTCCTCGCGCCGTTCCTGCCGACGGCCCGGGAGGCGGTGGACGGCGTCGTGCGCCCGGCCGCCGTCTGGGCCGCGCTCGACTGCCCCGGGTATCCCGCCGCCCTCCTCGCCCGGCGGCGTCTCGCCCTCCTCGGCACGCTCGCCGCGCACCGGCTGCGCGACGTGCACGTCGGCGAGCGCCTCGTCGTCGTGGGCTGGAGCCTCGCCCGGCGGGGGCGCGCGTACGACACCGCCACCGCCCTCGTCGACGAGGACGGCGCCCTCGTCGCGACGGCGCGCGCGACCTGGGTCGAGCTGCGCCACCAGCGCCTCGCCCGGCTCGCGGCGCACCTGCCCTAGTCCGACGACCCCGAGCGTCCGCCACCGGGCGGGCGCCGGCCCGGCGCACCGACGCGCCACCACCACCCAGCGATCGACCAAGGAGACACGATGACCGACACCGACCTGACCACGGACCGGCTCACCGGCCCGACCACCGGAACGACCCCCGACCCGACCACGGACCTGGCCGCCGGCCCGTCCGCCGACGACCAGGATGCCGCGACCCTCGAGGCGATGGAGCAGGCGGAGGCGCTCGTCGGGCGTCTGCTGGAGTCCTACACGGCGGGTGCGGAGCTGCTCACCGTCGAGGTCGGACGACGCCTCGGCCTGTACGCGCACCTCGACGTCGCAGGGCCGAGCACCGTGGCGCAGCTCGCCCACGCCGCGCAGATCCCCGAGCGGTACGCGCGGGAGTGGCTCGAGCAGCAGGGCGCCGCCGGGCTGCTCGACGTCGTCGAGCCCGCCGCCGGGGGCGAGCCGCGGGAGCGGCGGTTCGTGCTGCCCGCCGGCCACGCGCCCGTCCTGCTCGACCCCGATAGCCCGGGGCACGTCGTCGGGCTGGCGCCGCTCCTGCTGGCGGTCGCCCGCACGGTGCCCACCCTCGTGGACGCGATCCGCTCCGGCGCAGGGGTCCCCTACGCGGAGTACGGGCCCGACCTGCGCGACGCGATCGCGTCCATCAACCGGCCCGGATTCGTCCACGGGCTCCGCTCGTGGGTGCACACCCTGCCGGACGTCGCCGAGCGCCTGGCGCGCGGCGGCACGGTGCTCGACGCGGGCACCGGCGAGGGCTGGTCGGCGATCGCGCTGGCCACGGCGTTCCCGGCCGCGCGGGTCGTGGCGGTCGACCTCGACGAGGCCTCCGTCGAGCGGGCCCGCCAGAACGTCCGGGCCGCCGGGCTCGCCGGGCGCGTCCGCGTCGTCGTCGCGAATGCCGCCGACACGGGCGCGCTGACGGCGGCCGTCGGCGGCCCGGTGGACCTGGTCACGACCTTCCAGGCCCTGCACGACATGGGCCGGCCCGCCGACGCCCTCCGCGCCTTCCGGTCGCTGCTCGCGCCCGGTGGTGCGGTCCTGATCGGCGACGAGGCGGGACCCGAGGAGTACGTGGCGCCCGCCGACGGCCGCACACGCCTGCAGTACGCGGTGAGCGTCCTGCACTGCCTGCCGGCCACCTGGGCGGAGGACGCCGGCGACCCGAACGGGACGGTGCTGCGCCCCTCCACGGTGCAGCGGTGGGCTCGTGAGGCCGGCTTCGACGGCGCGCAGCAGCTGTCGGTCGACCACCCGTTCTGGCGGTTCTTCCGGCTCTGACGCCGGCGGCCAGAGCAGGGGGCTGATGCACGGCGCCGACCGGTGCATACGATCGGCGCATGCCGGGGGACCAGGTGGTGCGGCACGTCGAGATCGACGGGCACGTCGTCGCCTGGTCCTCCGTCGGGTCCGGCCCGGTGGTCGTCCTCGGCGGCTGGTGGTGCAGCCACCTCGCGCTCAACTGGGCCGACGACGCGTTCCGGCGCTTCGTCCTCGCGCTCGCCGACGGCCACACGGTCGTCCGGTACGACCGGCCCGGGACCGGGCTCTCCGACCGCCGGGCGGCCGTCCCCGCCGCGGTGGACGAGGAGCTCGCCGTCCTGGCGGGGTTCGTCGACGCGGCGGGGCTGGGCCGGGTGTCCCTCGTCGGCGCGTCGGCCGGCTGCGCGGTCGCCCTGGCGTTCGCCGCAGATCGGCCCGCGGACGTCGACCGGCTGGTCCTGTACGGCAGCTACCTGCGCGGCGCCGACCTCGCCGTCCCGGCCGTGCGCGACACGCTGCTCGGCGTCGTCGAGCAGCACTGGGGCCTGGGCTCACGCGTGCTCGCCGACCTGTTCGTGCCGAACGGAACGGCCGAGGAGCGCGACGCGTTCGCCGCCTTCCAACGGCGCTCCGCCTCCCGGGAGACCGCGGCGGCGTCGCTGCGCGCGGTCTACGGCTACGACTCCTCGGCCCGGGCGGCGCAGGTGCGCGCGCCCACGCTCGTGCTGCACCGGCGGGAGGACCGCGCGGTCTCGGCGGCGCTCGGGCGCGAGGTCGCCGCCGCGATCCCGGGCGCCTGGTACCGCGAGCTCGACGGTGACGACCACTTCCCGTGGCTGGGGCAGTGGCAGCCCGTGGCGGATGCGGTGGTGGCCTTTCTCGGCGGACGGCTGCCGCGTGCCGCGTCCCGATCCGGCCCGCAGGCACCGACGGTCGACCTGACCGACCGTGAGCGGGAGGTCCTGGCGCTGGTCGCCCGCGGGCTGACCGACGCCCAGATCGCCTCGCGGCTCCACCTCAGCCCGCACACGGTCCACCGGCACGTCGCCAACATCAGGACCAAGCTCGGCGTGCCGTCGCGCGCCGCGGCCGCGGCATCGGTCGCCGCGCCCCGACGGTGACCCGCGCCCGACGGTCGGCCCCTCAGCCCACGCGGTCGCCCGGCCGCCCGGTGAAGTGGTCCATGCCCTGGTTGATGCCGAAGAGGTCGAGCACGGCGTCGAACGCGGGCACGGGAAGCAGCCGGAGCGCGGGCATGATCCGCACCAGCGGCGGCAGCACGATCTGCTGGCGGCCGCTCTCGACGCCGTCCAGCACGGTCCGTGCGACGTCGCCCTCGCGCAGGATCGGCAGGAGCAGCGGCACCTTCGTGCGCACGCCCTCGAACATCCCGGTGTCGATGTAGTACGGGCAGACCACCAGCGTGCGCACGGGGGAGCGGAGGGCCCGGAGCTCACCGCGCAGCGACTCGGTGAAGCCGATCGCCGCCCACTTGCTCGCGGAGTAGTCCGTCTGCCGCGCGACGCCGACCAGGCCCGCCGCGCTGGCCACCGTGACGACGGTGCCCGTGCGGCGCTCGATCATCCCCGGCAGGAACGCCTTGGTGACCCAGTACAGGGAGAGCACGTTGACGGCCATGGTCCGCTCGACGGTCTCGTCCGGCGTCTCGAGCAGGGGCCGCCCGCTCACCACGCCCGCGTTGTTCACCACGACGTCGATCGGCCCGGTCTCCTCCGCCGCGGCCCGCACGGCCTCGCGGTCCGTGACGTCGACGACGTGCGCCTGAGCGGGCAGGCCGTGTGCGCGGATGTCGTCCGCGACGGCGTGCGCGCGCTCCGCTGACAGGTCCCAGACGACGGCCGTGGCGCCGCGCCGCGCGGCGCCGATCGCCATCCGGCGTCCCAGGCCGTTGCCACCGCCGGTGACGAGCACGCGCGCACCCGCCAGAGAGGTCCCCCGGGCCATCTCGCTCCTCCTCGCCTCAGGGCAGCCGGCGCAGGACGCGCACGGCGGGACGCATGAGCTGGGGGTACCGCGCACCCGCGAACCGTCCGGAGGCGCCGACCTGCATCAGGCGCTGCTCGGCGATCGTCTGGGCCTCGGTGTACTTGAGGATGCCCTCGCGCCCGTGGCGCCGGCCCAGCCCGGAGATGCCCATGCCGCCCATCGGCGCGTCGTGCGAGGCCCACGCCGCGGCGTAGCCCTCGTTGACGTTCACGGTGCCGGCGCGCAGGCGGACCGCGACCTCGGCGCCGCGGCGGCGCGACCACACGCTCGAGTTGAGCCCGTACTCGGTGTCGTTCGCCCTGGCCACGGCCTCGTCGGCATCTGCCACGCGGTAGATCGCGACGACCGGGCCGAACGTCTCGGCGCGGGCGAGCACGGCGTCGTCGGGCACGTCGGTCAGGACGGTGGGCGCGTAGAAGAGGGGCCCGAGCTCGGGCAGCGGGCGGCCGCCGGCGAGGACCCGTGCCCCCTTGCCGACGGCGTCGTCGACGTGCGCCGTGATCGTGTCGAGCTGGGACTCGCTGACCAGGGAGCCGACCTCGACGTCCCAGTCCGTCCCCGGGCCGACGCGCATCCCGGCGACCCGGTCGGCGAAGGCTGCGACGAACGCGTCGGCGATGCCGGGGGTCACGTAGATCCGCTCGATGCTCACGCACAGCTGACCCGTGTTGGCGAAGCACGCCTCCGCGAGGCCCTCGACCGTGCGGTCCAGGTCGGCGTCGTCGAGCACGATCGCGGGGTTCTTCCCGCCGAGCTCGGCCGAGCAGCCGATGAGCCGCTCCGCGCACTGGCGCGCCACGGTCCGGCCCGTGGCCGTGGACCCGGTGAACATGAGGTAGTCGACGCGGTCGATCATCGCGGGCCCGAGCTCGCGGCCCGGGCCTGTGACGACGCCGAGCGCGTCGTCGGGCAGGCCGGCCTCGCGGAACAGGGCGACGAGGGCGAGCGCCGACAGCGGCGTCGCGGAGTCCGGCTTCAGCACGACGGTGTTCCCGGCGAGCAGCGCCGGGATCGCGTCGGAGACCGCCAGCGTCAGGGGGTAGTTCCAGGGCGCGATGATCCCGACGACGCCCTTGGGCCGGTGGTGCTCGACGGTCCGGGTGAGGACCGGGACGGCGCCCCGGCGGCGTCGCGGGCGCAGGTGGGACGCGGCGGTGCGCCCGTAGTAGGCGGCCGTCAGCACGATGTCGGACAGCTCGGCGAACGCGCTCACGCGCGACTTCCCGGACTCGGCCTGGCAGAGGTCGAGCAGCTCGGCCTCGTCCCGCAGCACCAGATCGGCGAACCGGCGCACGACGGCGACCCTGCGGCCGAGGGGCAGCGCCGCCCAGGCGGTCTGGGCGGCCCGGGCGCGGGCGGCCGCGAGCTCCACGTCGTCCGGCGTGCCGAGCGGCACGCGGCCCACGACGGCACCGTCGGTGGGGGAGTGCACGTCGAGCGTGGGGCGGTCGGCGGCCGTGGCGACCAGGGCGGGCAGGTGCGCCCAGCGGGCGGGGGCGTCGACGATCGTCACGGGGCTCCTCGCGTCGGGGGACGGCCGTCATCGGCCGCGGCCCTCAGTCAAACACCCCGAGCGCCGGGCGTCTTCCCATGATCGGCGCGATGCTCTGCGCCGAGCTGCCGTCGGACGTGCTCGGGCTCAACCTTTCGGGGGCCTCGGCCGTGAAGGAGGTATGACAGTGCTCATGGCCGGCGACGGGACGGACCGCCATCGCGACGGCGCGCCCGAGACGCTGACCGTCACGCCCGACACCAGGGCCGGCGCCGTCGACCGCGACGCCGAGTTCGCGGCCTTCGTGGCGGAGGCGACGCCCGCCCTTGCCCGCACCGCGTGGCTCCTCTGCGGCGACGAGCGCCGGGCCGAGGAGCTGGTCCAGCAGGCGCTCGTGCGTACGTACCTCGCGTGGGGCACCGCCCGCCAGCGCGAGCCGCTCGCCTACTCGCGGCGCGTGCTCGCGAACCTGCGCATCGACGGCTGGCGCAAGCACCGGCGCGAGGTGCTCACGGGCGTGCCGCCCGAGCGGGCGCTCGAGGCCGAGGCGGACCGGCTGGCCGAACGGGACCGCCTGGTCCGCGCGCTCGGCATACTCAGCCCGCGCCAACGACGCGTGGTCGTGCTGCGACACCTGGTCGGGCTCTCGGAGCGCGAAGTGGCCGACGACCTGGGCGTCTCGGTGGGCACGGTGAAGTCGACGGCGTCCCGGGGGCTGGCCCAGCTCCGCAGCGTGCTCGGTGAGGAGGAGTGATGGACGAGGACTTCACGACGAGGCTGCGGGCGACGGTCGACGCGGTGGCGCCGGCGATCGCCGTGGACACCACCGTCGTCCTGCCGCGGGCCCGACGGCGCCGCGCCGCCACGCGCACGGCCGCCCTGGCC
>JAEZZV010000018.1 GCA_023418375.1 Actinomycetes bacterium
CCCTCGACGCGCGCCTCCGGGCCGGCCGCAGGCCCGTCCTCCGGCGCGTCCGGCCGGCGGAGGAGGAACGCCGCGGGGATCGCGAGCAGGCTGATCAGGGCGCCCACGACGAACGCCGTGTGCACGCCCGCCGCGGTCGCCGTGACCACGTCCGCGCCGTCGTCGGTCCGGGCGAGCGCCGTCGCCGTCATCAGCGTGACGAAGAGAGCGGTGCCGGCCGCACCGGCGACCTGCTGCACCGTGCCGACCACCGCGCTGCCGAACGCGTACAGGCGCACGGGCAGCGCGCCGAGCGACGCCGTGAACAGCGGCGTGAAGATCAGGGCGAGGCCCGCGGAGAGGACGAGGT
Source organism: Actinomycetes bacterium (assembly GCA_023418375.1). GTDB lineage: Bacteria > Actinomycetota > Actinomycetes > Actinomycetales > Cellulomonadaceae > Actinotalea. The sequence goes on from JAEZZV010000018.1 coordinate 350, forward strand.
GCGCCGCGAGCAGGTGCCACGGCTCGCTGGCTGCGCCGAGGCGCGTCATCGCCCAGACGGCGACGCTGACCACGGTGGTCCCCGGGACGAGCAGGACGCGCGGGCCGACCCGGTCGTACGCCCGCCCGACGGACGGCGCCAGGAGCCCCATGAGCAGCCCACCGGGGAGCAGCAGCAGGCCCGTGGTCAACGCCTCGAGGCCGAGCACGTCCTGGGCGTAGATCGGCAGCAGGATGATCGTGCCGAAGAGCGCGACCATGCTCATCGCCATGACGGCGATGCCGACCGTGAAGGTGCGGTAGGTGAACGTCCGCAGGTCGAGCAGCGCGCCGTCGGTGCGCTGGAGCCACAGCTGGCGCGCGATGAACAGCGACAGGCCGGCCGCACCGAGCACCACGGGGGACCACGCGACGAGCGCGCCGTCACGCGACGCCTCGCCGAACCGGCTCAGCCCGAAGACGATGCCGCCGAACGCGACGGCCGACAGCGCGACGGAGAGGCCGTCGACGCGGGCGTAGCGCGGCTCGTTCAGGGTGGGCAGCCGCAGCACGCCCACGGTCAGGGCCGTCAGCGCGATGGGCAGCATGACGACGAAGAGCCAGCGCCACGAGGCCACCCCCAGCACCGCGCCGGAGATCGTCGGGCCGAGCGCCGGGGCCACCGAGATGACCACGGAGATGTTGCCCATCACCCGGCCGCGTGAGGCCGGCGGCGTCACGGTCATCACCGTGGTCATGAGCAGGGGCATCATGATCGCCGTACCGCTGGCCTGGACGACGCGGCCGACGAGCAGCACGACGAAGCCCGGCGCGAGCGCGCTGATGAGCGTGCCCAGGCTGAACAGCCCCATGGCCGCCAGGAAGGTCGCGCGCGTGGTCGCCCGCCGGATCACGAACCCGGTGACGGGGATGACGACGGCCATCGTGAGCATGAAGGCCGCACTGACCCACTGCGCCGACGACGCCGTGATGTCGAGGTCGCGCATGAGGTGCGGCACGGCCACGCCCATGGTCGTCTCGTTGAGGATGACGACGAACGCGGAGAACAGCAGCAGGGACACCGCGAGCCGGTCGCGCGGCGCCATGCGGGTCGGTGCGTCGGCGGGCGGCGCGTCGGTCGTGCGGGCGTGGTCGGTCATCGGTGTCCCCGGATCCGTGGGTGGTGGAGCGCGGCGGCGCGCGGGCGCGGCCGGCTGCGGCACGCGACCTGGTGGTGGTCGACCGATTTTGCCCGGCGAACTCATCGGGCACGGAGGGTTTTTCGCCGGTGGCGTAGCGCGAGCCCGCCGGGGGGCTCGCCACGAGCCTGCGCCCGGGACCATGCTCGGTGCCGTGACCGCCACGCCTCCCCCGTCCGACGGCGCCCAGGTCCTGCTGCGGGCAGCGACCCCCGGGGACAGCGCCATGCTCGACACGTTCGGCAGCCGCGAGGTGCGCGGCGAGCACGACTTCTACGACGACGCCGACCTCGCCGACCTGCACCACGGCGTCTTCCGCGCCGGCTCGCGGGTCGTGTCGGACCCCTCCGGCCGGGTGCTCGGGCGGGTCACCTACCACCAGGTCGCGTACGGCCCGAACCGCGGCAGCCTGGCCTGGCGGATCGGTGTCACGGTGCTGCCGGAGTTCCGTGGCCGCGGCGTCGGCGCCCGCGCCCAGCGGCTCCTCGCGGACGAGCTCTTCGCGACGACCGACGCCTTCCGGGTGGAGGCCGACACCGACGTGCCCAACGTGGCCGAGCGACGCGCCCTGGCGGCCGCGGGGTTCCGCGAGGAGGGCGTGCTCCGCGGGGCCCGGTGGCGGGCGGGGCAGCGCCGCGACGCCGTCCTGTTCGCGCGGTTGCGGACCGACGACTGAGCGTCGCCTGGCTCGCCGCCCGCACGGTGGACCACCTTTGACACGGTCCGGGGCCGGATCTACCGTGAACGCACCCGTGAGAGAGGCCAGTGCCGTGCGTGCCCGTCGCTGTTGCTGTCGCGCCTGACGCGCCACCAGCCGACCCCGCACGCCCTCTCACCCTCCGGGACCTCACCATGGCACTGCTCGACCAGCCGCTCGGTCGTCTCCTGCTCGTCGTCGCCCTGCTCGCTCTCGCCTCGGTCGGGCTCGCCCTCGCACGTCGCCGCGAGGGCGTGCTGCGACCCGTCCGGCCGGGCGCCGGGCCGGCCGCGCTCCTGACCTCGGCCGACCTCGGCCGGCCGCTGGGCGCACGCGCGACGGTCGTCCAGTTCTCCTCACCCGGCTGCGCCACCTGCCCGCAGGTGCGCCGCGTGCTGCAGGGCGTGACGGCCGGCCGGCCCGACGTCGTGCACGTCGAGGTCGACGCCGTCGAGCGGCTCGACCTCGCCCGACGCCTGAACGTGCTGCGGACGCCGACCGTGCTCGTCCTCGGGCCCCACGGGGAGCTGCGGTCCCGCACGTCCGGACGCCTCGATCCCGAGGCCGCCCGCCGTGCCCTGGACAACGCTCCCCCCGGCGACGACGTCGCTCCCCCGGCCGACGTCCCCGCCTCAGCGTCCCTGGAGACCAGCCGTGCCTGAGCCCGCCACGTCCGACCTCACCGCGGCTGCCCCCACGGCGCCGGCCCCCGCTCCCGCCGCGCCCGGCGGCACCCCGCGCGGCATCGACCCCCGCGGCCCGCGGTTCGGGGCGATGGTCAGCGCGCTGCTGCTCGCGGCGACGCTGGTGGCCGGGAACGGCCCGACGGGCAGGGCCCTGCTGGCCGTCACGGCCCTGCTCTTCCTCGCCGGCACGGTCCTGGGTCCGCACCGCTCGGTGCAGGGCTGGGTGTTCCGGCGCTGGGTCCGCCCGCGCCTCGCGCCGCCGGCGGAGCTGGAGGACCCCGCGCCGCCGCGGTTCGCCCAGGGCGTCGGTCTGGTCGTCACGACCGCCGGCCTCCTGGCGAGCCTGGTGGCCCCCGCGGCGGTGCTCGCGGCGGCCGCCGTCGCGCTCGTCGCGGCGTTCCTCAACGCGGCCTTCGGCTTCTGCCTCGGCTGCGAGATGTACCTGCTCGTCCGCCGGCTCGCTCGCGCCTGAGCGCCTGACCGCCTGCACGTCCCGAGCCCCTGCACGCCTGGTGCCCGACGCACGGACACCTGGACGCCGCGCGCGTCAGCGCGCCGAGCGCAGCTCCAGGGTGACCGGGCACTGGAACGGGTCCGCGGCACGCAGGCCGACCTCGTTGAGGTAGCGCACCACGCGCGCCCAGGAGCCGACGAGCGTCGTCTCGGTGTAGGTGATGCCCTTGGCAGCGCAGAAGTCGCGCACGATCGTGCGCGCACGGCGCAGGTGGGGCCGCGGCATGCTGGGGAACAGGTGGTGCTCCACCTGGTGGTTGAGGCCGCCGCTGAACCAGTCGACGAACCGGCTGCCGGTCACGTTGCGGCTCATGAGCACCTGACGGCGCAGGAAGTCGACCTTCGCGTCGCGCGGCACGATCGGCATGCCCTTGTGGTTCGGGGCGAACACGGCGCCCATGTAGAGCCCGAACAGCCCGAGCTGGACGCCGAGGAACGCCAGCGCCATGCCGACGGGCAGCGCCCAGAACACCAGCACGAGGTACCCGCCGAGGCGCACGGTCACGAAGGCGATCTCGACCGGACGCCGCTTCACCGGCCCGCGACCGAAGATCGTCCTGACCCCCGACACGTGCAGGTTCAGGCCCTCGAGGAGCAGCAGCGGGAAGAACAGCCAGCCCTGGCGCGCCCGCGCCCACCGACCGACGCGCGTGACCGGCGACGGCGTCGCGTCCTCGGTGTGGAAGACCAGGATGCCGTTGGCGATGTCGGGGTCACCGTCCACCTGGTTCGGCTTGGCGTGGTGCCGACTGTGCTTGTGCTGCCACCACCCGTAGCTCATCCCGGCGTACAGGTTCGCGATGACGAGGCTGGACCAGTCGTTCCACCGGCCCGAGGCGAAGACCTGCCGGTGCGCGGCGTCGTGCCCGAGGAACATGACCTGGCCGAGCACCACCGCCAGGGCGGCGGCCAGGAGCAGCTGCCACCAGGTGTGGCCCAGCAGCACGACGCCCGCCCCGATCGCGACCAGGAGCACGGTGAGCACGGCGAACTGGGTCCAGTAGTAGCCGTGGCGGCGCCGCATGAGGCCCGCCTCCTGGATCTGGCGGGAGAGCTCGGTGAAGTCCGAGACCTGGCGCTCGCGCGGGCTCGTCTGCGGCACCTGGGGCGGGGTGGTGAGGGCTGTCACGCCAGCTCGCTTCCTAGTCGTGGGCCGACGCGCGCAGCACATCGCGGGATACGGCAGCGTAACCTCCGGTGCCGTAGGTCACCCGCGCAGCGCGGGTGATGAGACGAAAGTCCCGTTCCAGGGTGGCACAGTGGCCGGTTTCCGGTACCCTGGCTGCACGTTGCAGGCGGATTGATCGATGTGCCGTGGCTTTGCCCCGAGAGCAGACGAGAAGTGCCCGTGACGACCCGGCCCGACAGTCGGACCGGGTTGACTGCTCTGGGAAGGAGCAATGCCATGGCTACTGGCACCGTGAAGTGGTTCAACGCTGAGAAGGGCTTCGGCTTCATCGCCCCCGACAACGGCGGCCCCGACGTCTTCGCCCACTACTCGGCGATCGAGGCGACCGGCTACCGGTCCCTCGAGGAGAACCAGAAGGTCGAGTTCGACGTGACGCAGGGCGCCAAGGGCCCGCAGGCGTCGAACATCCGCCCGCTCTGATCTGACGCGACGAACGGCCCGTCCCCGCAAAGTCGGGGGCGGGCCGTTCGTCGTCTGGTAGAAGGGGTCCTGCGGCCGACACACGGCCGCCCGGGACCACGGCAAGGGGGCACGAGGCGTGCGCGCAGCACCGCACCGACACGGACACGTCCGACGCAGAGCGGTCCTCGCCGCGGCGGTCGTCGCCATGATCACCGGCCTGCTGGCGGCCTGCTCGCCCAGCACACCTGAGCCCCGCGCCGCCGCCGAGGCCCTGGCGGCCGGGATCGCCGACGGTGACCTGTCCGCCGCGCCCCTCCTCGACGCGACCCCGGCGCAGGCGACCGAGGCGCTCCGGGTGGCGCTCGAGCCGATGGCGGAGACGCGCCCCTCCGTGACGGTGGCCGACGTCGTCGTCGACGCCGACGAGTCGAGCCTGGCGCGTGCCACCCTGTCGCTCAGCTGGGACCTCGGCGCGGCGGAGCCGTGGACGTACCAGACCGAGGCGACGCTCGAGCTCGTCGACGAAGCGTGGGCAGCCCACTGGTCGCTGCACGTCGTCCACCCCGACCTGGTGCCCGGGCTCACGCTCGCCGTCGAGCGGGTGCGCGCCGAGCGGGCCGACGTGCTGGGTGCCGGCGGCGCCGTCACCCTCGTCGAGCCGCGGCCGGTGCTGCGCCTCGGCCTGGACAAGACGCACGTCGACGCCGCAGCCCAGCCCGACTCCGCGCGCGCGATCGCTGCGTTGCTGGGCCTGGACCCGGAGGCCTTCGCCGAGCGCGTGGCGGCGGCCGGTGAGCGCGCGTTCGTCGAGGGCCTGGTCGTACGCCGCGACGCCCCCGGCGTCGACGTCGAAGCCGTGCTGGCCGTGCCGGGCGCCCTGGCGGTGGAGGACGAGCGACCGCTCGCCCCGACGCGGGAGTTCGCCCGGGCGCTGCTCGGGACGGCCGGACCCGCGACCGCCGAGATCATCGACGAGTCGGCGGGCGCGATCGTCGCCGGGGACACCGCCGGGCTCTCGGGCCTCCAGCGCCAGTACGACGAGCAGCTTCGTGGCCGGCCGGGCCTGACGGTCGTGCTGCGGCGGACCGACACCGGCGAGCAGACGCCGCTGCACACGATCGACCCGATCCCGGGTGCCCCCCTGGTGACCACGCTCGACCCGGCGTACCAGGGCGCCGCCGAGGAGGTGCTCGCCGGGGTCGCGCCGGCGAGCGCGATCGTGGCGATCCGACCGTCGACGGGGGCGATCCTGGCGGCGGCCAACGGTCCCGGGAGCGACGGCTTCCCCACCGCGACGACGGGCATGTACGCGCCCGGCTCCACGTTCAAGGTCGTCAGCGCCCTGGCGCTGCTGCGGGCCGGCCTCACCCCCGACAGCCCGGTCGAGTGCACCGAGCGGGCGACGGTGGACGGCCGGGCGTTCGACAACTTCCCCGACTACCCCGCGTCGCGCCTGGGCACGATCTCGCTGCGCGACGCCGTCGCGCAGTCCTGCAACACCGCCTTCATCAACGCCTCGGGCTTCGTCGCCGCCGCCGACCGGGCGTCGGCCGCCGCCGCGCTGGGCCTCGGGGTCGACGTGGACCTCGGCTTCCCGGCGTTCCTCGGGTCCGTGCCCGCCGATTCCACGGGGACCGACCACGCCGCGTCGGCCATCGGGCAGGGCCGGGTCCAGGCGTCCCCCCTGGCGATGGCGACCGTGGCTGCCTCCGTGGCCGCGGGGCACACGGTGGTGCCGTGGCTCATCGGTTCCGAACCGCCCGTCGCCCCCGCCCCCGATGCACCGCTCACGCAGGCCGAGGCGACGGCGCTCGCGGACCTCATGCGGGCCGTCGTGACCGACGGCGGAGGTCAGTCGCTCGCGGACGTGCCCGGCGCGCCCGTCCTGGCCAAGACAGGAACCGCGCAGGCCGGCTCGGGGGACGAGCTGCACAACCACGCGTGGATGATCGCGGCGCAGGGCGACCTCGCGGTCGCGGTGTTCGTCGAGACCGGCGAGTACGGATCGACGACGGCCGGACCGCTGCTGGAGCAGTTCCTGCGCTCGGTCCCCGCGGCGGGCTGACCCGGCCGGTCAGCGACCTCGCCAGCGGTCGATCTCGCGGCGCTCGCGCTTGGTGGGACGGCCCGCGCCCCGGTCCCGCTGTGCCACCGGGGCGACGTGCTCGCGCGGTGGGGGCGGCGGTGACCGGTCGACGTAGTGCTGCGCGGCGACGGTCGCCGACGCGCGCTTGAGCAGCAGCCCCGTGACCTCGTACACGACGTCGCGCGCGGGCAGGTGCACGGCGACCTCGTCGCCCCGGCGGACGGGCGTGGCCGGCTTCGCCCGCTCCCCGTTGACGCGGACGTGCCCGGCGCGGCACGCGGCCGCCGCGGCCGACCGCGTGGTGAACAGGCGGACGCCCCAGACCCACGCATCGACCCGGACGGTGCCGGCGGGCTCGCTCACCCGCCGGCCGCCGTCCGGCCCGCTGCCTCCACGCGCGTCAGCGGCGGTGGGCCCGGTAGTACTCGACCAGGGCCCGGGTCGAGGCGTCCTGTGCGGCCAGGGCCGCCGGGTCGCCGGCGAGGGCCGGCGCGACCTCGAGCGCCAGCTTCTTGCCGAGCTCGACGCCCCACTGGTCGAAGGAGTCGATGCCCCAGACGACGCCCTGGACGAAGGTGATGTGCTCGTACAGCGCGATGAGCTGACCTAGCACCGACGGCGTCAGCGCGGGCGCCATGATCGACGTCGTCGGACGGTTCCCGGCGAAGACCCGCGCGGGCACCAGGTCCTCCCGCGTGCCCTCGGCACGCACCTCGTCGGCCGTCTTGCCGAACGCGAGCGCGGCCGTCTGCGCGAGGAAGTTCGCGAGGAACAGCTCGTGGACATCAGCCCCGTCACCGTCCGTGTCGCGCAGGGGGTACGCGGGGGTCGCGACGGCGATGAAGTCCGCCGGGACGAGCCGGGTGCCCTGGTGGATGAGCTGGTAGAACGCGTGCTGGCCGTTGGTGCCGGGCTCGCCCCAGAACACCTCGCCGGTGTCGGTGGTGACCGGCGACCCGTCCCACCGGACCGACTTGCCGTTCGACTCCATCGTGAGCTGCTGGAGGTAGGCCGGGAACCGGTGCAGCAGCTGGGCGTACGGCAGCACCGCGTGCGTGTGGGCGCCGAGGAAGTTGACGTACCAGACGTTGAGCAGGCCCATGAGCACGGGCACGTTCCGCTCGAACGCCGCGGTGGCGAGGTGCGCGTCGACCGCGTGGAACCCGGCGAGGAAGTCCCGGAACCCGTCCGGCCCGATGGCGATCGCGAGCGAGGTCCCGATGGCCGAGTCGACCGAGTAGCGGCCGCCGACCCAGTCCCAGAAGCCGAAGGCGTTGGCCGGGTCGATGCCGAACGCGGCGACCTTGTCCAAGGCAGTCGACACGGCCACGAAGTGGTGCGCGACGGCGTCGGCCCGTGCCTCGTCGGTGTCGGCAAGGACGCCGGCCTCGGCCAGCGCGGACCAGAGCCAGGCGCGCGCGAGCCTGGCGTTGACGAGCGTCTCGAGGGTGCCGAACGTCTTCGACGCGACGATGAACAGCGTCGTCTCGGGGTCGAGGTCCGCCACCGTGCGGGCGACGTCGGTCGGGTCGATGTTGGACACGAACCGCACCTGCAGGCCGGCCTGCACGTAGGGCGCGAGGGCCTCGTACGCCATCACCGGGCCGAGGTCCGAGCCCCCGATGCCGATGTTGACGACGGTGGCGACCGGCTTGCCCGTGACACCGCGCCACTGCCCCGAGCGCACCTTCTCGGCGAACGCGCAGACCTTGGCCAGCTCGGCCTGGACGTCGGCGTCCACGTCCTGGCCGTCGACGACGAGGCGCGGCTCCGCGCCCGCGGGCCGGCGCAGCGCGGTGTGCAGGACGGAGCGGTTCTCGGTGACGTTGATCCGCTCGCCGGAGAGCATCGCCTGGATCCGCTCGGCGAGCCCGACCTCCTGCGCGAGCTGCACGAGCAGCGCGAGGGTCTCGTCGGTGACGAGGTTCTTGGAGAGGTCGACGTGCAGGTCGCCGACCGTGCGGGTGAGCCTCGCGGCGCGCTCGGGGTCGGCGGCGAACCAGCCGCGCAGGTCCGGCGCGAGGGCGTCGGCGTGCGCCGAGAGCGCGGCCCAGGCTGATGTCGAGGTGGCGTCGATGGGTGCAGTGGTCACCCCGACAACCTACTGAGGGCGCGCGCCGGGCGGGTAGGCCGCTCGGTCCGCGCCGGCCGCTCCCCCGCTCGCCGGAACGCCCGCGGTCCCGCACGCTGGGGGATGACCTCAGCCACGACGCCCACCCTGTCCGCCGTCGTCCTCGTCGGCTCCCTGAAGTCGTCGGCCGAGCCGTCGAGCAGCGAGCTGCTGGGACGACAGGTCCTCGACGCGCTCGGCGAGCACCAGGTCACCGGGACGGTCGTCCGCCTGGCCGACCTCGACGTCCGCCCGGGCGTCGAGGTGGACATGGGCCCCGGGGACGCATGGCCGGGGATCCGCCGCCAGATCCTCGACGCCGAGATCCTCGTCGTGGCCACGCCGATCTGGATGGGCCAGCCCTCGAGCGTCACCAAGCGCGCCCTCGAGCGCCTGGACGCCGAGCTCGCAGAGACCGACGACCAGGGCCGGATGCTCACCTACGGCAAGGTCGCGGCGGTCGCCGTCGTCGGCAACGAGGACGGCGCGCACCACGTGAGCGCGGAGCTCTTCCAGGCCCTGAACGACGTCGGCTTCACGCTGGCGCCGGGCGCCGTCACCTACTGGGTCGGCGAGGCGATGGGCTCGGTCGACTACAAGGACCTGGACGAGGTCCCGGAGAAGGTGGCGACGACCACGGCGACCCTGGCCTCGAACACCGCGCACCTCGCGCGCCTGCTGGCGTCCGCGCCCATCCCGCCGGTCGGCTGACCGGCGCGCGACGGCGGCGTCCTTGGCACGATGGCCCCGTGACGACCGCCCGCGCCCGCGCCCAGGTCCAGGTCCGCCCGATGACGCACGCGGACTGGCCCGCCGTGCGCACCATCTACGCCGAGGGCATCGCGACCGGCAACGCGACCTTCGAGACCACGGCGCCCGAGTGGCCCGCGTGGGACGCGGGGCACACACCCGAGCACCGGTTCGTCGCCGTCGACGCCGACGGCGCCGTCCTGGGCTGGGTCGCCTGCTCGTCGGTGAGCGACCGGTGCGTGTACGCCGGTGTGCTCGAGCTGAGCGTGTACGTCGCGGCGGCGGCGCGAGGACGCGGCGTCGGCTCGGCGCTCCTGGCCGCCCTCGTGGAGTCCACCGAGGCGGCGGGTGTGTGGACCCTGCAGACGGGCATCTTCCCGGAGAACGAGGCGAGCCTGGCCCTGCACGCGCGGCACGGGTTCCGCGTGGTCGGGACGCGCGAGCGGATCGGCCGGATGGACGGTGTCTGGCGGGACACCGTGCTGCTCGAGCGGCGGAGCGCCGCGATCTAGCCCTACCGTGGCACGTGGGCGAGGTCCGGGTCGGCATCAGCGGCTGGCGGTACGCGCCCTGGCGCGGGGTGTTCTACCCGCCGGGCCTGCCGCAGCGACGCGAGCTCGGGTACGCGGCGTCGCTGCTGGACACGATCGAGATCAACGGCAGCTTCTACGCCCTGCAGCGGCCGGAGTACTACGCCGCCTGGGCCGCCCAGACACCCCACGACTTCCTCTTCACCGTCAAGGGGCCCAGGTACGTCACGCACATGCTCAAGCTGCGCGAGCCCGCGCAGGCGCTCGCGAACTTCTTCGCGTCCGGGGTGCTCGGGCTCGGCGCGAAGCTCGGCCCGGTCCTCTGGCAGCTCCCACCCCAGCTCGGCTTCCACCCCGACCGCCTCGCGGCGTTCTTCGACCTCCTCCCCCGCACGACGACGGCGGCCGCCGCCCTCGCCGCCGAGCACGACGCGCGGCTCGAGGGCCGGGCGCTCACCGTCGCGGACGCGGACCGCGCGATCCGGCACACCATCGAGGTCCGGCACGCGACCTTCGCGACGCCCGCGTTCACCGCGCTGGCGGCCGAGCACGGCGTCGGCGTCGTGGTGGCGGACACCGCCGGGAAGTGGCCGCTGATCCTCGACGTGACCAGCGACGTCGTGCACGTGCGGCTGCACGGGGACACCGAGCTCTACGTCAGCGGTTACAGCGACGCGGCACTGGCGCGGTGGGCCGAGCGCATCCGCGACTGGCGCCGGCGCGCCGACGTGTACGTCTACTTCGACAACGACGTCAAGGTGCACGCACCGTTCGACGCCCAGCGCCTCGCCGGCCTGCTGGGCACCCGGCCGTGACCAGCGTCCGTCCGCGCCGTCAGCCCGCGAGTCGCGCCAGCCTGCGCAGGCCCTCGACGAGGACCTCCTCGCGCTTGACGAAGGTGAACCGCGCCCAGGACCGCAGCTGCTCGGCGGCGGGTGACCCGGCCTGGCAGAACGCGCTGACGGGCACGGCCACCACGCCGACGCGCTCGGGCAGCTCGCGGCAGAGCCGGGCGCCGTCGTCGAACCCCAGGGGCGCACCGTCGGCCACCACGAAGTACCCGCCGGACGGCAGCGCGACCTCGAAGCCCGCGGCGCGCAGGCCCGCGCTGAGCAGGTCCCGTCGGTGCTCCAGGGACGCGCGCAGCCCGGCGACGTACGCGCCCACCCGGCCGTCGTCGTCGGCGAGGGCGGCCGCGACCGCGGGCTGGAGCGGCGCCCCGGAGGTGTAGGTGAGGAACTGCTTGACGGTCCGGACCGCGGTGACCAGCGAGGCGGGACCGGTCACCCAGCCCACCTTCCAGCCCGTGAGCGAGAGCGTCTTGCCCGCTGACGAGACGGTCAGCGTCCGCTCGGCCATCCCGGGCAGCGTCGCGAGCGGGACGTGGGCCGCGCCGTCGAACGTCAGGTGCTCGTACACCTCGTCCGTGACGACGACGGCGCCCACCTGCGTCGCCAGCCGCGCCACCTCGGCCAGGTCGTCGCGCGTCAGGACCGCACCCGTCGGGTTGTGCGGGGTGTTGAGCAGCAGGACGCGCGTCCGCTCGGTGACGACCGCACGCAGCGCCCCGACGTCCAGCCGGAACCGCGGCGCGGCCGGCGCCACGCCCGCTCCGGGGTCGCGATCGAGCGACAGCGGCGCCCGCCGGAGCCGGGCCCCCGCCATCGCGACCACCGCCGCGTACGAGTCGTAGGTCGGCTCGAGCGCCACGACGTCGTCCCCCGGGCCCGCGAACGCGAGGACCGCCGCGGCGATCGCCTCGGTCGCGCCCGTGGTCACGAGCACCTCGGTGTCCGGGTCCCAGGTCAGCCCGTAGTGGCGTTCCTGGTGGTCGGCGATCGCGCGGCGCAGCTCGGGCACGCCGTCGCCCGGGGCGTACTGGTTGCGCCCGCCCGCGAGCGCCGCGCGCGCGGCCTCGACGACGTGCGCGGGCCCGTCCACGTCCGGGAAGCCCTGGCCGAGGTTCACCGCGCCGGTCCGCGACGCGAGCGCGGACATCTCCGCGAAGATGGTCGGTCGCACGCCGCCGTCCTCGCCGAGCAGCCCGACCGCGGCCGCGACCTCGCGCCATGTCACCGCGACAGCGTACGGCCGCCCGGCCCGCCCACCTCGTGCGCCGCCTCCGCGTCCGCGAGCCACCCGCCGCGTCGGTACGCCGGGGTCGCGACCGCCAGCACGACCAGGCCGACGGCGAGCGCGCCCAGGATCGTGCCGGTCATCGCGGCGGTGTCGCCCCCGAGCGGCCCGACCAGCGAGCTGACCGTCCCACCCACCCCGGCCTGCAGGAACCCGAGCACCGCGGCGGCCGTCCCGGCACGCTCGCCGTGCCGGGAGATGGCCAAGGCCGAGGCGTTGGACTGGATGAAGCCGAGCGTGCTCAGGGTCAGCCAGAGCATGCCGACGGTCCCGACGAGCCCGCCCACCCGGCCGACGGCGACCACGACGAGCACCGCCGCGAGCACGACGCCCGTCGGCAGCGCGGCCCGCAGCAGGCGCAGCGGCCCGACCCGGCGCACGACCGCCGCGTTCGCCTGCGCCCCGAGCACGAGCGAGAGGCCCACGACCGCGAAGAGCAGCGCGAACTCGCCCTTGCCGAGCCCGTGCTCCACCTGGAACACGAACGAGGATCCCGCGACGTAGCCCATGATCACGGCCATGCCCAGGCCTGGCAGGAGGCCGAGGGCGAGGAAGTGCCCGTCGCGCAGGACGCCGCGGTAGCCGTGGGCCACGGCGCGCAGGCCCCGCGTCGCACGCCGGTCCGGCGGCAGGGTCTCCGGCAGGAAGAGGAACGTGACCAGCCAGATGACCGCGGCGAGCGCGGCCAGGGTGACGAACACCCCGCGCCAGCCCCAGTGCGTGGCGACGAAGCCGCCCACCGAGGGTGCGAGCAGGGGCGCCGCGCCGATGACGAGCATCAGCCGCGAGAGGAGCCGCGCCGCCTCGGCGCCGTGGAAGAGGTCGCGCACGACGGCGAAGGCGACGACCGTGGCCCCCGAGACCACGAGCCCCTGGGCGACCCGCAGTGCGGCGAGCTGGGTGATGTCGGCGGCCACGACGCACAGCAGGGACAACGCCACGTGCAGGCCGATGCCGATGAGTGCCGGGCGGCGGCGACCGACCCGGTCCGAGAACGGCCCGACGAGCAGCTGTCCGAGTGCGCCGCCGACGAGCATCCCGGTGATCGTGAACTGGGCGCCCGCGCGCGTGGTGCCCAGGTCGGCGGCCACCTCGGGCAGCGACGGCAGGTACATGTCGGTGCTGACCGCGGGCAGCAGCGTCAGGGAGCCGATCACGAGGACGAGCGCGGCGCCGCGGGGGGTTCCGGGGGTGCGGCGCGCGCCGCCCGGCGCTCGGTTGTCGGCCATGCCACGAGTATCCGGTCACATCGTTTCGATCGGCGACTCGAATACGCACGGCCGGTGTCGGCGAGGAACGGCAGACTGGTCCCATGTGCGGCCGCTACGCGTCGTTCCGCGACGCCCAGGACCTCGCCGACGAGTTCGCCGTCGCCCCGCCCGACATCGCGGGGGACGCCGCCGGCCTGCCCGCGTCCTGGAACGTCGCGCCGACGGACGCCGTGCGCATCGTCGTCGAGCGCCCCCCACGCAGCTCGGGCGCCGCGGGCGAGGACGCGGAGGACGACGCCCCGCGCCGCTCGCTCCGGCTCGCGCGCTGGGGCCTGGTTCCGGGCTGGGCGAAGGACCCCTCGATCGGCGCCCGCATGATCAACGCCCGCGTCGAGACGCTCGCCACCAAGCCCGCGTTCCGCAAGGCGTTCGCCGCTCGTCGTTGCCTTGTGCCGGCCGAGGGCTACTACGAGTGGCAGGCGCCCCCGGACGACGCGCCGCCGGTCACCGGCCCGACCGGGCGCCGCCGCAAGCCGCCCAAGCAGCCCTTCTGGATCCACCCGGCGGACGACGGCCCGCTCGCCTTCGCGGGCCTCTACGAGTTCTGGCGCGACCCCGACCGCGACGACGACGACCCGCTGCGCTGGCTCGTCACGATGACGATCGTCACCGGCGGCGCCCCGACCGACGACCCCGCCCTGGCCGAGATCCACGACCGGCAGCCGGTCATCCTGGACCGCGCCCGCTGGGACGCCTGGCTCGACCCGCACCTCACGGACCCCGACCGCGTCATGGACCTGCTGCGCAGGCCGACCCCCCCGCTCGTCGCCACCCCGGTGTCCACGCAGGTCAACGCGGTGGGCAACGACGGCCCGCAGCTCATCGAACCCGTCGAGCTCGAGGTCCCGATGACGCTCGACCTCGGCTGAGCCTCTCCGTCAGGCCCGGGTGACGCGCGACGGCGCGATCGGGCCGACGCCGGCGACCTCCCGCTCGCCGAGGCGCACGAGCTGCAGGCCGGGCTCGGCGGCGAGCTCGGCGGCCGTGGCGTCGTCCACGAGCACCTCGCCCGGAGCCGCCTCCGCGGTGAGGCGGGCCGCCAGGTTCACCGGCATGCCGTAGACGTCACCGAACCGGGCCAGCACCTGACCCCAGACGAGGCCGACCCGCACCGGCGTCGCCCCGCCCGCCGGGAAGGCCTCGGCGAGGGCGAGCGCGACCGCGGCCCCGCGCCGCGCGTCGTCGGCGACGAAGAAGACCGCGTCGCCGATCGTCTTCACCGTCCGGCCACCGGCGCGGGTGACGACGTCGCGCGCCCGGGTCTCGAAGGTGAGCACGAACTCCGCCAGCGTCTCCGCGCTCAGGCCCGCCGTGCGCGCCGTGAAGGACACGATGTCGGCGAAGCCCACCGCGCGGGCCAGGGGCAGCCGGGACGACGCTGTCGCGTCGTCCGCGGTGACCTGCATGGCCATCAGCGCGGCGTGCCCGGCGAGCTGACGCCGCCAGGAGTGGACGAGCTGGTCCTGGAGCAGGGGGACGAGGCCGGCCAGGCGGTCGAGGACGACGACGCGCGCCGACAGGTCGTCCAGGCCGTACCGCTCGGCCAGGTGGTCGACGATCGCCTCGAGCTGCCAGATCGCCAGCCGGTCCGTGAGGTGCGCGACCGAGCGCACCAGCGACGACGCCGCCGTCGGGCCGAGCATGTTCTCGTCGCTCACGGCGAGCAGACGGCCGACGATCTCTGCGTCCTGCTCGGTGAAGATCCGGTCGTCGTGCTCCTCCGGCAGACCGAAGGGCTGCCAGAACGCCGCGAGCCGCGCCTCGGGGACACCGAGCCGCTCCGCGAGCTCACGCAGGCTCAGCACGCGCGGCCCGCCGAGGAGAAGCTGCTCGAGCCTCGCCAGGGTCGACGTCTCGGGCTGCGCCGCCTCGTCCATCCGGCCAGGCTAGACCGCGGTGGGGCCGGTGGAGGTGGCCGGTGCCGACCGCAGGTGCTCGACGTCGCCCGCCAGGACCAGGTGGACGCGGCCGGAGCCGTCGGCCACGCGCAGGGCCCCGTCGTCGCCCAGCGAGACCGCCAGGCCCTCGAGCACCTCGCCGCCGGGCCACAGCACGCGCACCGGCGAGCCGAGGGTCGCGCACACCGCCGCGCACTCCGCGGCGATCTCCGCCTCGACCGCGTCACCACCGGACGCGCGCCACGCGTCGTCGAGGTCCGCGAGAGCCGAGAGCACGCGGGCGAGGAGGTCCGCACGCTCCACCTCGACCCCCTCGGCGGCCAGCGACGTGGCCGTCGGCACGGGCAGTGCACCGGGTGGCTGCCCGACGTTGACCCCGATGCCGAGGACCGCGGCGAGCGGCTCGCCGGGCCCGAAGGGCAGCACGTCGCCGAGAACGCCCGCGACCTTGCGGTCGTGGCCCCAGCCGGGCAGGTCCTGCGCCCCGACGCCCGGCAGCAGCACGTCGTTGGGCCACTTGAGGACCGCCTCGACGCCCAGGCCGGCGAGAGCCCGCACGACGGCGAGTCCCCCGATGAGCGACACCCAGCCGAGCGCGTGCGGCGGGACCTCGGGGCGCAGGAGCACGGACATCGTCAGCGCCTGCCCCGGCGGCGTCTGCCAGGTGCGCCCGGCCCGACCGCGGCCGGCGTCCTGGTGGTCCGCCACGAGGACCGAGCGGTCCGGGGCGCCCGCACGGGCGGCTGCGACCAGGTCGGTGCTCGTCGACCCCGTGCGCTCGACGACGCGCACGCCGCCCAGGCGACCGCCCAGGCGACCCGCGGCGAGCGCGGCGGCAACGACCCCCTCGGTGAGCTGAGCCACGTCGCCACGCTACTCCGCGACGCCAGGCCCGGGACCGGTGCCGGGGCGCACCGCGACGCGTTGTGGAAGTCCACACAACCAAGGGGCCCGACACCGTGGAAACCCGCACCGCGGCTGTCGGGAGGCGACACCTACGGTGGACGGGTGACAGACGTCCGCGCGACCGGCGCAGCATCCGCCACGCCCTCCGGCCCCCCGCCGACGACCGGCGAGCCGGTGTCCGCCCGGACCGCCGACAAGCTCGCCGACCTCGCGCACCGCCTCGAGGCCGCCGTCGACGCCGCGGAGGAGAACGCCGCCGCCCGCCAGCACCCGCGCGGCAAGAAGACCGCCCGCGAGCGGATCGCCGCACTCCTGGACGAGGGCAGCTTCGTCGAGCTCGACGCGCTCGTGCGGCACCGTTCCACGGCCTTCGGCCTGGGCAGCAAGCGCATCCCGGGCGACGGCGTCGTCGTCGGGTACGGCACGGTCGAGGGCCGGCAGGTCTGCGTCTACAGCCAGGACTTCACGGTCTTCGGCGGCTCGCTCGGCGAGGCGCACGGCCAGAAGATCGCCAAGGTCATGGACCTGGCGCTGCGCACGGGGGCCCCGCTCGTCGGGATCCTCGACGGCGGCGGCGCACGCATCCAGGAGGGCGTCGCGGCGCTCACGCAGTTCGCGGAGATCTTCCGCCGCAACGTCGCCGCCTCCGGCGTGATCCCGCAGGTCTCGCTCGTCCTCGGCCCGAGCGCGGGCGGAGCCGTTTACTCGCCCGCGTTGACGGACTTCGTCGTGATGGCGGACGGCACGTCGCACATGTTCATCACCGGGCCGGACGTCATCCGGGCGGTCACCGGCGAGGACGTCGGCTTCGAGGAGCTCGGCGGCGGCACCACGCACAACGCGCGCTCCGGCGTCGCGCACTACCTGGGCGCGGACGAGGACGACGCGATCGACTGGGTCCGCACGCTGCTGGGCTACCTGCCGAGCAACAACCTCGCCGACCCTCCCGTGTGGGACGGCGAGGAGGCCGAGCCGGCCGTCACCGATGCCGACCTCGAGCTCGACACGCTCGTGCCCGACTCCGACGCGCAGCCGTACGACATGCGCACGGTCGTCGAGCACGTCCTCGACCACGGCGACCTGTTCGAGGTCCAGGCGCTGTACGCCCCGAACGTCCTGGTGGGCTTCGGGCACGTCGAGGGCCACCCGGTCGGTGTCGTCGCGAACCAGCCGCTGCACATGGCCGGCACGCTCGACATCAACGCCGCGGAGAAGGCGGCCAGGTTCGTGCGCACGTGCGACGCGTTCGGCATCCCGGTGCTGACGTTCGTGGACGTGCCGGGCTTCCTGCCGGGCACCGACCAGGAGTGGAACGGCATCATCCGCCGCGGCGCCAAGCTCATCTACGCCTACGCCGAGGCGACGGTCCCGCTCGTCACCGTCATCACGCGCAAGGCCTACGGCGGCGCGTACATCGTCATGGGTTCCAAGCAGCTCGGGGCCGACGTGAACCTCGCCTGGCCGACGGCGCAGATCGCGGTCATGGGCGCGGGCGGGGCCGTGAACATCCTGCACCGGAGCGCGCTGAAGGCCGTGGCCGACGCCGGCGGCGACGTCGAGGCCGAGCGCGCCCGCCTGGTCGGCGAGTACGAGGAGGCTCTGGTGAATCCCTACGACGCCGCCGAGCGCGGCTACGTGGACGCGGTCATCGCCCCGTCGCAGACCCGGCTCCAGGTGGTTCGCGCACTGCGCGCCCTGCGCACCAAACGTGCGACGCTGCCGAGCCGCAAGCACGGGAACATCCCGCTGTGAGCCCCCAGGTGCGCGTCCTGCGCGGGGCGCCCGACGAGCTCGAGCTCGCGGCCCTCGTGGCCGGCCTGGTCGCCGGCCGCACGGTCCTGCCGGACGACGGGGCGACCACGCGGCGGGACCGGCGCGCCGCCGCCGACCGTCGCCGCTGGGTCGACGG
>JAEZZV010000036.1 GCA_023418375.1 Actinomycetes bacterium
CGCCCGTCCGGCTCACGCCGGGCGGGCGCCCGTCTCGCCTGCTCCGCGGACGGTCAGGCGGGGACCGGGGCAGGCCGGCTCGGCACGTAGCCCTGGCGGTACACCCAGCGGCGCAGCAGCACCTCGAAGGGGCCGCGCCGTCCGGCCCGATGCAGTGCCAGGGCGACGAGCACCGTCGTCGCCCACACACCCACCGCCAGGGCCGCCGCCTGCGCGGTGCCCATCCAGGCGCCCCAGCCCAGGCCCCAGGAGCTCAGCAGCGGTGCGAGGGCGACGGACTGCAGCAGGTAGCACGTGAGCGAGCGCTCCCCGACGGCCGTCACCCCCGTGACCACGGCGCCGCGGGGCCGGTCGTGCCAGAGGGCGGCGAGCCAGCCGAAGAAGCAGATGTAGCCGAGGCCCATCGCGAAGCCCGAGAGGTCGTGCGCGAGGGTGATCGGTGTCCAGAGGCTCTCGTCGGGTTCCCACACGCGGGCCGCCCGCAGCGCCCAGGGCAGGTTGCCGACGAGGTTGCCGACGGCCGTCCACGCCGCGACGCGGCCCAGGGTGCTCCGGTGCTCCCACGGGCGCTGCAGCCACCCGGCCCGCTGGACGAGGATGCCGACGACGACGTGCGGGACGAAGAGCAGCGCGAGCACCGAGACGGTCATCATGAAGGTCGAGCCGACCAGCCGGTCGAGCGCGCTCGCCAGGTACGTCGGCGCCTGCTCGACGACGCCGGTGTCCTCGATGACCAGCATGCTGAACAGGACCGGGACGGCGACGGACACGAGCAGCGACGCGGCGAACCAGCGCCAGAGGACAGCGGCGCGGCGGTTGACCAGCGCGAGCGCCACCAGGCCCGTCGCGCCGTACGGCGCGAGGATGTCGCCACCGAAGAGCAAGCCGGCGTGCAGCACGCCGAGGACGATGAGCCCGACGCTCCGCCGCCGCAGGATGCGCCGGACGCCCTTCGCGTCCAGCCCCTTCGCGGACATGCGCGAGGCCATGACGGCGAGGCCGAAGCCGTAGAGGATCGCGAACATCGGCCGGGAGCGGTCGTCGGCGAGGAACGCCGTCAGCCCGTCGGCGAGGCGGTCCCCGCCCGAGGCGTCCTCGGGCCGGCCGAGCGGCGTCGTCGGCCGGTCGTACAGGTAGCCCCAGACGTTGGCGAGGGCGATGAACAGCAGCAGGAAGCCGCGGGCCAGGTCCGGCCCGAGCGAGCGCGAGGCCCGGTCGATCGGTCCGAGACGGACGGGGGCGGGCGGCGCAGGGCTCGTCGTCGTCATGATCATGAACGTAGGGACGGGCCCGGGCCCCGCCATCGGGGCAGCACCCTGAGCGGCCCCCCATCCCTGGCGCCCCGCCGTCAGACGATCGACGGACCGCGCAGGCGACCTTCGGATGACACGCCCGCAGGGGCGCGGTCAGACCCGGCGTCGGACGGGTGTCAGGCGGCCTCGATGAAGGCCTTCACGGCGTCGGCGACGAGCTGCACCGCGATGGCCGCGAGCAGCAGACCGGCGATCCGCGTGACGAGCGTGGTGCCGCTCTCCTTGAGCACCCGGTGGATGACCCCCGCGAACCGCATCGACAGCCACAGCGTGACGTGGACGGCGACGATGCCGAGCGCGATGGCGAGCCAGTCCGCACCCGTCTGGGCGTGCTGGACGAACACCATCGTCGCGACGATGGCGCCGGGCCCGGCCAGCAGCGGCGTGCCCAGCGGGACGAGCGCCACGTTCACGTTGCCGTTCTCCGAGGGCGCTGGGTCCTCCATCTTGCCTGTGAGCAGCTCCATCGCGACCAGGAGCAGCAGCAGACCGCCGGACGCCTGGAGAGCCGGGAGGGAGATGTTCATGAAGTCGAGCAGCTCCTGCCCGAACAGCGCGAACACCACGATGACGCCGAAGGCCACGAAGATCGCCTGGCGGGCCGCCCGCTTGCGCTGGCGGGACGTCATCGTGCCCGTCAGGGCGAGGAAGACCGGCACGGTGCCCGGCGGGTCCATGATCACGAACAGGGTGACGAAGACCTCGATGAGGACCTGGACGTCGAGCACGCCGCTCATGGTCCCACGATCGGCAGGCGGCCCTGCGCCGCGAGCGCGGCGAGCACCGCAGGGGCCGTCGTGTTCTCCCCGAGCCGGTTCGGCTTCCCCGCGCCGTGGTAGTCGCTCGACCCGGTGACCAGCAGGCCCAGCTCGGTGGCGAGACCCGCAAGATGGGCACGCTGCGCCGGCGTGTGGTCGCGGTGGTCCACCTCGAGCCCGGCGAGCCCGGCGTCGGCGGCGGCGCGGATCGTGTCGTCGGAGACCACCCGCCCCCGGGCGGCGGCGCCCGGGTGCGCCAGCACGGGCACACCGCCGGCCGCCCGCACCATCGCGATCGCCGGCAGCAGCGCCGTCGCGTAGTACGGCACGTAGTAGGGCGACCCCGTCGCGAGGATCGACGCGAACGCCGCGCTCCGGTCGGCGACGATGCCGAGGGCGACGAGCGCGTCGGCGATGTGCGGCCGCCCGACGGTCGTCCCGGTCTGGGTCTGCGCGAGCACGTCGTCCCAGGTCAGCGGGTGGTCCGCAGCGATCCGGTCGACGATCTGCCGGGCCCGGTCCAGCCGCGAGGAGCGGATCCGCTCGCCCTCGGCGAGGAGTGCGGCGTCGTCGGGGTCGCACAGGTAGGCGAGCAGGTGCACGCTCGCGTGGTCGGCGCGGCAGGAGAGCTCCGCGCCCCGGACGAGCGCGACCCCGTGCCGGACCGCGGCCGCCTCCGCCTCGGCCCACCCGCGCGTCGTGTCGTGGTCGGTGAGGCCGACGACGTCGAGCCCCGCCCGCGCCGCGGCGGCCACGACCTCGGCCGGGCTGTCGGTGCCGTCGGACACCCGCGAGTGGGTGTGGAGGTCGACGCGCACGCCGCCAGGGTATTGCCCCGCCCCCCACCGCCCCGCCCGCACCCGACCCGCGCCCCGTCCCGGGGCCGGCGGAGAGGTCCTCCTCGCGAGGTGGGACGATGGGGCGCATGACTGAGGGCATGCGTGAGACGAGCGAGGGGGGGCCGGCGGTCGAGCCGGTCGAGCAGGCGTCGGGAGGTCCCGCGAGCGGCACCGACGGCGAGGACCTCGGGTCGCGCGGCTCGCAGCGCTCGCAGCGCCCGGACTCGAAGGCCTTCCGCGAGTTCATCGCCGGCAGCTGGGCCGAGCGCGCGCACGTCGCGCCCCAGGCGGCTCCCGTGGCGCCGTTCGCCGCCGAGCGTCGTGCCGCGATCTCCGCGAGGTTCCCGGGCGAGCGGCTCGTCATCCCCGCAGGTCCGCTCAAGACGCGCTCGAACGACACCGACTACCGGTTCCGGCCGCACTCGGCGTTCGCGCACCTCACGGGCCTGGGCAAGGACCAGGAGCCCGACGCCGTCCTGGTGCTGCACCCGGTCGAGGGGCCCGACGGGGCGCCGGGCCACCGTGCCGTGCTCTACTTCCGGCCCGCGGCCGGCCGCGACACCGAGGAGTTCTTCGCCGACTCGCGGTACGGCGAGTTCTGGGTCGGTCCCCGGCCGACGCTGGACGACCTCGCCGCGCTCACCGGCATCGAGACCGCGGCCCTCGCGGACCTGCTCGACGCGCTCGCCAAGGACGTCGGCCCTGGCGGCGTGCGCATCCGCGTCGTCCCGGGAGCGGACGAGGGCGTCACCGCCCTCGTCGACGCGGCGCGCGCCGAGGCGACGACCGAGGAGGAGGCGACGGCCGCCGACGGCGAGCTGCTGGAGGCCCTGTCGGAGCTGCGCCTGGTCAAGGACGAGCACGAGGTCGCGCAGATGCGCGAGGCCATCGCCGCGACCATCGAGGGCTTCGCCGAGGTGGTGCGCAACCTGCGCCGCGCCACCGGCCACCGCCGTGGCGAGCGCGTCATCGAGTCGACGTTCGACGGGCACGCGCGCGTCGCGGGCAACGCCGTCGGCTACGAGACCATCGCCGCCGCCGGCGACCACGCCACGACGCTGCACTGGATCACCAACGACGGCGAGGTGCGGCCCGGCGAGCTCGTGCTGCTCGACGCCGGCGTCGAGGTCGAGTCGCTGTACACCGCGGACATCACGCGGACGCTGCCCGTCGACGGGCAGTTCACCGAGGTCCAGCGCCGCGTCTACACCGCCGTGCTCGACGCCGCGGACGCCGCGTTCGCCGCCGCGAAGCCGGGCGCGAAGTTCCGCGACGTGCACGCCGCGGCCATGGAGGTCATCGCGGCGCGGCTCGCGGAGTGGGGGCTGCTGCCCTGCTCGGCCGAGGAGTCGCTGAAGCCCGAGGGCCAGTACCACCGCCGCTGGATGGTGCACGGTACGTCGCACCACCTGGGCCTGGACGTGCACGACTGCGCGCACGCCCGCCGCGAGCTGTACGTCGACGGCGTCATCGAGCCGGGGATGGTGTTCACCATCGAGCCGGGCCTGTACTTCAAGGCCGACGACCTGGCCGTGCCCGAGGAGTACCGCGGCATCGGCGTGCGGATCGAGGACGACGTCCTCATCACGGCCGACGGCAACGAGAACCTGTCGGCCGCGCTCCCCCGGCGCCCGGAGGACGTCGAGGCGTGGATGGCGGGGCTCCTCGCCGACTAGCGGCGGCGCTTCTCGTCCGGCCCGAGTCGGCCGGCTTGCTCGAGCGCGCGCCGGAGCAGCCACTCGACGTGGGCGTTCGTGCTGCGCAGGTCGTCGGCCGCCCACCGCGCCAGCGCCTCGTGCACCGCGGGGTCGAGCCGCAGCAGCATCGACTTGCGTTCGCGACCGCGCGCCGACGAGGCGGACGGGGTGCCCTCCCGCGCCCCGTCCGCCTCGCCGGCGCCGGCCAGGTCCGTCACTGGTAGAGCGTCCCGGTGTTCACGACGGGCGTCGCCCGCGAGTCGCCGCACAGGACGACGAGCAGGTTGGAGACCATCGCGGCCTTGCGCTCCTCGTCGAGGTCGACGATGCCTTCGCGGCTGAGCTGCTCGAGCGCCATCTGCACCATGCCTACTGCGCCCTCGACGATGCGCGAGCGCGCCGCGACGACGGCGGCGGCCTGCTGCCGCTGGAGCATCGCCTGGGCGATCTCCGGGGCGTACGCGAGGTGGCTGATGCGGACCTCGAGGATCTCCAGGCCCGCGGCCACGACGCGCGCCGCGACCTCGTGCGCGAGCTCGAGGGAGATCTGGTCGGTCGAGCCGCGCAGCGACTCGGCGTCGTCGGCGGCGTCGTACGGGTAGGCGCCGGCGACGTGGCGGACGGCGGCCTCGGACTGCGTCTCGATGAAGCCCTGGTAGTTCTCGACCGCGAACGTCGCCTTGGCCGTGTCGGACACCTGCCAGACGACGATCGCGGCGATCTCGACCGGGTTGCCGGTGGCGTCGTTCACCTTCATGCGGGCGGTCTCGAAGTTGCGCACCCGCACGGAGACCCGGCGGTGCGTCGTCAGGGGCGCGAGCCAGAGCAGACCCGGCCGGCGCACCGTACCGACGTAGCGCCCGAAGAACTGGACGACCTGCGTCGTGCCCGGCTGCACGATGGTGAGCGACACGGCGGCGAGGATGCCGACGAGCATCGCGAGCCCGCCGACGACACCGAGCGCGTCGTTGCCGGTGGACTCGGCCTGGGCGAACAGGACGATCGAGCCGCCGATCAGGACCAGCATCACGACGACGCCGAGGAACCCGTTCGTGTGCCACGCGCGTCGCTCGGCGATGTCCACCTCCGTCGCCTGGAGACCGACCGGGCCGGCGCCCGGTTCCAGCTGGGGGTCGCGTTCGACGACCGCGCTCATGGTCATGCCCTTCACTCGTCAGCCGCGCGCCAGCCGCGCGTCATCAAAGTGATATCACATTGCGACCATGCCCGGCCATAGGCCGTCAGTCCCGCATCCCCTCCCCCGGGCGGACGCCCCTAGGACGTGGGCGGGGCGGGCGGGGTGTGCGGCGCCTGGGGGTCGGGCATCGGGCGGTACATCCCCGGGACCTGGACGCCGCCGACCTCCGCGAGCAGGGCGCGGGCGCGGTGCGCGACGTCGGGCGCGCACAGGAGCGAGTACGAGCCGGCGACGATCTGGCTGGTCGACGTGAAGTCCCGTCGGCCGCCCGTCAGCGCGTAGGAGATGATCGAGAACAGGATGCCGAACGCGGCACCGATCGCCATCGCGGGCAGGATCGGCAGGAACGCGCCGTCCGGGCTGGAGAACAGCGAGAGCAGGAGCCCGACGAACAGGCCGAACCAGGCGCCCGACAGCAGGCCCGCAACCGCGACCCGCGAGTACGTCAGCCGCCCGGTGACCCGTTCGACCATCCGCAGGTCCGTGCCGACGATCGTCACGTTCTGGACGGGGAACTCCTTGTCGGACAGGTGGTCGACGGCACGCTGGGCCTCCAGGTACGTGCCGTAGGCCGCGACGAGCTCGCCGGTGGGCAGGGTCGGCACGCGCGGCGCACCGCGACCGCCGGGGGCGTTCATGGTCATGACTCATCCTCTCCCGCGCCCCGCGCACACGCCACGGGGCCCTCCTGCGGGCGACGGCCCGCACCACGGATGACGACGACGGGCCCGCCTGAGTTCCCGCCCACGCGTGGGAGCACTGTGAGGATCCTGTGAGCCTGGCCGAGCGCATCTCGTCATGATCATCGGGTTCTTAGGGTGGACCGGACGCGGACGAAGGGAGCAGCGCATGCCGAGGTCCACGCCCCGAGCCGCCGGGTCCGCACACCCCGGTAGGCACGCCACCGACGCGCGGGCGGCCGGGACCCTGGTCGCCGCGGTCGCCGCCATGCTCGCCCTGGCGGCGTGCGGCGGGGCGAGCGAGCCGCCCCCCGACCCGCCGCTGGACGCCATCCGGGACCAGATCGAGGCGGCCCGCCCGGACCCGCGCCTGCGGTGGAACGCCGTCGAGGAGCTCACGGCCGCATGCATGTCCGAGCAGGGTTTCGACTACGAGCCGGTCCCCTTCGGGCAGCCCGACGACTGGCAGCTCGCCGACCCCGGCGACCTCGAGCCCGGCACGCGCGAGTTCGCCGAGCAGTTCGGGTACGGGCAGCTGACGCTGACGCGTCTGACGCCCCCGGAGGACGAGGCGCCCGACCCCAACATCGAACGGCTGCTGCAGATGTCCCCCGGCGAGCTGCCCGCCTACACCGAGGCGCTCTGGGGCCCCATGCCCGCCATCGACTCGAGCCTCGGCCTGCAGAGCCTGAGCGTCACGCAGGACGTGACCGACCCCGACGCCGAGCTCGGTTGCCGCGCCGAGGCGGAGCGCACCGTCGACGCCGGCCGGGCCGGGCTGGAGCCCGACGTCTTCGCCCACCTCGCCGCGGAGATGGCGGCGCTCGACGAGGAGACGGCGCAGGACCCGCGGCTCGACGGCGTGAATGCCCGCTGGTCCGCGTGCCTGCTCGACGCCGGGTACGCCGACCTCGAGCGCGTCGGCGACGGCGAGACCGCCGTCCTGCGGGAGATGGACGCGCGGCTCGTCGAGGCCGAGGCGGCCACGCCGGAGGGCGCGTCGGTGGCGGAGCTGGACGCCCAGGCCTTCCGCCTCCAGCGCGAGATGGCACCGTTCGAGATCGACCTGGCGCTCGCGGACCTGCAGTGCCGCGAGGACGTGGGCTACGACGCCGCGCTCGCCTCGGTCGCGGCGGAACGGCAGGCCGAGTTCGTCGCGGACCACCGTGCGGAACTCGACACCTGGTTGGCGGCGGCGACGGAGGATCCGCCCACCTGAGGGCCACGCGGCACGCCCCCGGTTACGCTGACGCCGTGAGCAGCGTCGGGACCCGGGTCTTCGTCGCGCGCCTCGCCGGGACCGCCGTGTTCGACCCCATCGGCGACCAGGTCGGCCGGGTGCGCGACGTCGTCGTGCTGCTCCGGCCCAAGGGCGGGCCGCGCGCCGTCGGACTGGTGGTGGAGGTCCCGGGGCGGCGTCGGGTGTTCCTGCCGCTCACGCGCGTGACCAGCATCGACGCGGGCCAGGTCATCATCACCGGCCTGCTCAACCTGCGCCGGTTCGAGCAGCGGCCCACCGAGACGCTCGCGATCGGCGAGCTGCTCGACCGGCACGTCGACCTCACGGACGGCTCGGGGAGCGCCACGGTCGTCGACCTGGCGATGGAGCAGCAGCGCAACCGCGACTGGGTGATCACCCAGCTCTACGTCCGCCGGCACGTGCACGCCAAGGGCGGGCTCATCCGCCGGCGCGGCGAGACGCTCATCGTCGAGGTGGACGACGTGCGCACCCTCGCCCCGGGCGCCGGCACCCAGCCGGCGGACCTGCTGCTCGCCTCGTACGTCGACCTCAAGCCCGCCGACCTCGCCGACGCGCTGCACGACCTGTCCGACACCCGCCGGCTCGAGGTCGCCACGGCGCTCGACAACGAACGGCTCGCCGACGTGCTTGAGGAGCTGCCCGAGGACGACCAGGTCGCCATCCTCACGGGCCTCGGCCTCAACCGCGCCGCCGACGTCCTGGACGCGATGCAGCCCGACGACGCCGCCGACCTCCTGTCGGAGATGCCCGCCGAGCAGGCCACCGAGCTGCTGGAGCTCATGGAGCCGGAGGAGGCCCGCGACGTCCGCCGCCTGCTCGCCTACGAGGACAACACGGCGGGCGGCCTCATGACCACGGAGCCGGTGATCCTCCCGCCGGAGACGCCGATCGCCGCGGCGCTCGCCCACGTCCGTCGGGAGGACCTCACGCCCGCGCTCGCGTCGATGGTCTTCGTCTGCCGGCCGCCGCTGGAGAGCCCGACCGGGCGGTTCCTCGGCGTCGTGCACATGCAGCGGCTGCTGCGCGAGCCGCCGCACGAGGCGATCGGCGGGCTCATCGACACCGAGATCGAGCGGGTGACGGCGGACGCACCGCTCGCCCAGCTCACGCGCCTGCTCGCCACGTACAACCTGCTCGCGCTGCCCGTGGTCGACGACGAGCGCCGCCTGCTGGGCGCCGTCTCCGTCGACGACGTCCTGGACCACCTGCTGCCGTCCGACTGGCGCGACGCGGACGACGACGACACCGACCGCGCGATGACGGACGCCCTGGGGCAGGCGGTGGACGGTGGCTGAGCGCCTCGACACCCCGCGCGCCGACTCGCGCCCGCTGATCCCCCGGCCCCGGTTCAAGCCCGACGCGTTCGGCAAGGTGTCGGAGGGCATCGCCCGCTTCATGGGGACGCCGCGCTTCCTCGTCTACATGTCGGTGTTCGTCGGCGTGTGGCTGGCGTGGAACACCTACGGTCCGGAGGACCTCCGGTTCGACCGCGCCGAGCTGGGCTTCACCGCGCTGACGCTCATGCTCTCGCTGCAGGCGTCCTACTCCGCGCCGCTGATCCTGCTCGCGCAGAACCGGCAGGCCGACCGCGACCGCGTGGCGGCAGAGCAGGACCGCCAGCGCGCCGAGCGCTCCCTCGCCGACACCGAGTACCTGGCCCGGGAGATCGCGGCACTGCGCATCGCCCTCGGCGAGGTCGCGACGCGCGACTTCGTGCGGTCCGAGATCCGCGACCTGCTCGAGGAGCTGGACCGCACCCGCGAGGCGGACGCGGACGTCTCCGCAGGTGGGGACGATCGTCCGTCGGACCGGCCCGGCCCGCGCGAGTAGCCTTCGCTCGACGGATCGGAGCGGACCTGGGAGGTGGTTGCCGTGGACGGCGAACCCCCCAGTAGTCCGATCCGCTGAGCGGCGCGTCGCGCACGCCTCAGCACGGCCAGCACTGCACCGCCCGCTGCCGGCTCTGCCCCGGGGTCTCCTGCCCTGGCGCGGTCTCCCGCCGTGCCACCGCTCGCCCGGGACCCGTCTCCTCCCTGTGAGGACGTGAGGACCCGTCATGTCCAGCATCTCGTTCCGCCCGTTCCGCTCGCTCGCGGGGCGCGGCACCCGACCCGTCACCGCCGCGCCCGACGAGCGCCCGGTCACGCCGCCCGCGCCCGCGCCGACCGCGGCGGGCAGCCTCGTCGACAGCGCCGTCTACGTCGACGGCGACGCCATCGGCTCGCCCGCGACCCTCGCCGAGACCTACCAGACGCTGCGCTCCGCGGACGGCGCCGTCGCGTGGATCGGCCTCTACCGGCCCGACAACCACGAGCTCGCGTCCCTGGCCGAGGAGTTCGGGCTGCACGAGCTGGCGCTCGAGGACGCGATCGTCGCCCACCAGCGCCCCAAGCTCGAGCGGTACGACGACACGCTCTTCGTCGTCCTGCGGGCCGCCCGCTACCTCGACGACGTCGAGGAGGTGGAGTTCGGTGAGGTGCACGTCTTTGTCGGGCCCGACTTCGTCATCACGGTCCGGCACAGCGAGGCGCCGGAGCTGTCCGGCGTCCGACGGCGGCTCGAGAGCAACCCGGACCTGCTGCGCCTGGGCCCGGAGGCGATGCTCTACGCGATCCTCGACCGGATCGTCGACGGGTACGCCCCCGTCGTCGCGGGTCTGGAGAACGACATCGACGAGATCGAGACCGAGGTGTTCTCCGGCGACCCGCAGGTCTCGCGGCGCATCTACGAGCTCACGCGCGAGGTGATCGACGTCCAGCGCGCGGCGCGCCCGCTGGCGACCGTGGTCCGGGGCCTCATGGCCGGCTTCGCCAAGTACGGCACGGACGAGGAGCTCCAGCGCTACCTGCGCGACGTCGACGACCACCTCACCCTGGTCATCGAGCAGGTCGACGGGTTCCGGCACCTGCTGCGGGACATCCTGACGGTCAACGCGACGCTCGTCGCGCAGCAGCAGAACGAGGAGATGAAGAACCTCAGCGAGGTGAGCGTCGAGCAGAACGAGGAGGTGAAGAAGATCTCGGCCTGGGCGGCGATCCTCTTCGCGCCGACGCTCGTGGGCACGGTCTACGGCATGAACTTCGACCACATCCCCGAGCTCCACTGGCAGTTCGGGTACGCCTTCGCCCTGGCGGCGATGGCCGTGGTGAGCGTCAGCCTCTTCGCGGTCTTCCGCCGCCGTCGCTGGATCTAGCCTGCCGTCCCCGTCCCCACCTCGAGTGGAACGAACCGGGAGCACGACGTTCCACTCGGTGCCGAATCACCACACGTTCGTTCCACTCGGTGGGGTCACTCGGTGGGGTCACCCGCTGGGGCTACTGGGTCGCGTCGGCGAGGAGGCGGCGGAGGCGGGCGAGGACGGCCGGGTCGCCGTCGACGTCGAGCGCGTCCCCGGGGCCCCGGCCCCACAGCCACCGGTCGAGGTCCCAGGCCCGGCCGGCGACGAGCAGCTCGGCGGGCCGCGGGTCGTCGTCGCCGACGCGCGCGACCGCGGCTGCGTCGAGGT
>JAEZZV010000037.1 GCA_023418375.1 Actinomycetes bacterium
ACCGCACGGTGCTCGGGCGCCTCGATCCGCGCCACGGCCGTGCCGGTCACCGTCGGACGGGGCCGCCGGCGCGCTGCCACGCCGCCATGCCACCGGAGATGCTCGCGGCGTCGAAGCCGAGGGCGCGGAGCTGCTTCGCGCCCGCCCGGGAGCGCATGCCGCTCGCGCAGACCACGAGGACGGGGCGGTCCTGGCGGAGCCGCCGCGGCGCGCGGTCGATCTCGCCCAGGGGGACGTGCACGGCCTGGGGCGCGTGGCCGGCGCGCCACTCGCCGGCCTCGCGGACGTCGACGAGGGCTGCGCCGTCGCCGACGAGCTCCAGTGCGCGGGCGGCGGAGACGCTGGAGCCCAGGCGCCCGTCGCCGCCGGCCCCGAAGAGGCCGCGGAGGCGGTCGAGGAGCGTAGGGGACTGGTCGGTCATGGCTGGACTCCCTGGTCGGTCGAGATCGCGACATCGAGTATACCCCCGGGGGTATTGGTCGACCATCCGGGTGCGCCGGCTCCTGTGGTGGGTCGATGGTCCCGAGTGCCGGCGGTTCGCGCGGCTCGCCCGCCCGCCTTCATCGGATCTCCATGGTTCCTCAGTCGAATCTCGTGCCGACGCCCCGACGCTCCTCGTGGTGCCGGAACGGGTCCGGCCCGGCGCGAGGTCGCCGCACCGAGAGGACCGTCATGGTCGCCACTGCCCCTGCGCCCGCCGTGGCGCCTGCCCGGGTTCCTGCGACGGCCGTCGGGCGGGGGCGGGCGGTCCGCGTCGCCGTGGTCGCCGCCGTCAGCCTGGCCGTCACCGTCGTGGCGCTCCTGCTGCCCGCCTGGCCGGCCGGGGAGGACATGGGGTCCACCCACTACATGGGCCTGCTCGCGGCGAACCAGCCGTGGAACCTGCTCCTGTTCATGGCCGTGCCGGTCGTGCTGGCCGAGACGATCGCCGTCAGCGAGCTGGCGATCCTGTTCCGGCGCAGCGTGCACCCTGTCGTCGCGGGGCTGAACCGGTACGCGGGCCTCGTGGCCGGCTTCTACTTCCTCGGCGTCCTCGTCTACCTGACGAAGCACGCGGTGATCCCGCTGACCACGGGCTTCGCGTGGCGCGGCGCTGCGGACCTCATCGCGGTCGGCTTCTACCTGCTCGGCATCGTGCCGCTGTACGGCATGTCGCTGCTCGAGACGCGCGTCGTCGGCGTGGCCTGGGACGAGCAGCGGCGGCTCAAGGTGCACGCGACGCTCGTCGGGCTGTTCCTCGTGGTCGCCCACGTCGCGATGATCGCCGGCATGCTCGACCCGTCGGTGCTCGGCTGGGACCCGAGCCACCTCATGGAGGACGGCGCCCGGAGGGACGGGGTGACGCACTGAGCGCACCACGGCCGGCGGCCGGACCCTCGCCGGCCGTCGGTGCCCCTGTCGGCGCGGACTGGGCCGCGCCGACAGGGCGCCGGGTGTCGTCTACGGTTGCTCCCCTATGACTGCCAAGGACGTCCCCGGCCTCACCGCCTGCGCCCTGTGCGCCGGCGAGACGCTCGGCGACGGCGACCCGCTGGAAGACGGTCAGCGCGCGCGCCTCGACCGGCTGGCTGCCCGTGGTGTCGCGCGTCTCACCTACGTCGACTGCCTCGACGAGTGCGAGCGTGGCGACGTCGTCGTCGCGCGGCCGTCACCGGTGCATCGCGCCGGGGGCGCCGGACCCGTCTGGTTCGAGCGCCTCGCCGGCGATGCGCCCACCTGCGAGCTCGAGGAGTGGCTCGCCGATGGCGGCCCCGGCGCACGTCCCCTTCCCGAGGCGCTCGCCCCGCTGCGGATCGCGCGCACGGGCGAGCCGGACCCGGCGCCCGAGCCGCACGTCGGCTGAAGGCGGCGGGGCTCCGCGACCAGGCCGGGGCGCCTGCGGCCTTCAGCGACTCTTCATCGTTCCGGCGCCACTTCTTGACCCAGCCGGGGGAGCGTTGCACCCGGGCGCCGGGAGCCGGTGCCGCGGTCGGCGCGGGAGCTGGAGGTCGTCATGGGTCCGTGGTGCGCGCAGATGGGCGTCGGTGGCTGGGCGGGGATGGCGGCGTTCTGGCTGGTGGTGGTGGTCCTGGCCGTCTGGGCCCTGGCCCGCCTGTTCCCGGCGCGTCCGGCCGACGGCGCCCGCGCGACGCTCGACGCCCGCCTCGCGCGCGGGGAGATCGACCCGGAGACCTACCGCCTCATCCGCGAGGAGCTCGACGGCTCTGCGACTGCACCTCGACCGGGAGCGTGACAGTGAAGGTGGCGCCCGTGCCCGCACCCTCGCTACGTACAGCCACGGTCCCGCCGTGCGCCTCCACGAGCGCCTTGGTGATGGCCAGCCCGATGCCGGAGCCGCCGCTCGTCCGGTCCCGCGCCGTGTCGGCGCGGTAGAAGCGCTCGAAGACGTGCGGAAGGTGCTCCGCCGCGATGCCCTCCCCGGTGTCGGCCACGGCGAGCGCCACGTGCGTCCCGGGGCGACCAGGGTCGCGCCGCGCGGAGATCGTCACCCGACCCCCCGTCGGGGTGTGGCGCAGGGCGTTCTCCACGAGGTTGCCGAGCACCTGGGCGATGCGTTCGGGGTCTGCCGGGACGGTCGGCAGGCCTGGCTCGGCCTCGGCCCTCAGGGCGATGCCCGCAGCCTCCGCCCGCTCCCGGGCCGCGAGGTGGGCGAGGCGCACGAGCTCGCCCGGGTCGGTCGGCCTCGGGGCGAGCGCCAGCTCGCCGCTCTCGGCCTTGGTGACGGCGGCGAGGTCCTCGGCGAGGCGCGTGAGCCGCGCGCTCTGCGCCCGCAGGACGGCGAACGTCTCCGGCCCTGCCGCGACGACGCCGTCCTCGAGCCCCTCGAGGTGGGCGTTCAGGGTGGCGACCGGCGTACGGACCTCGTGCGCGACGTCGGCCAGCAACCGGTGCCGCAGGTTCTCGCTCTCCTCCAGCCGAGCGGCCATCTGGTTGAACGCGTGCACGAGCTCGTCGAACTCCCGGCCCATGTCGGGCGCGGGGACCCGGGCGGCGAACCGGCCGCCGGCCACCTGGCGGGCCGCTGCCGTGAGGGCGGCCAGCGAGTCGCCGATGCGGCGGGTCAGCACGACGCTCACCGCGAGCGCCACCAGCACGGCCACCGCCAGCGCGATGCCCAGTGCGAGCCCGGACGCGGTGCGGAAGGCCTCCTCGGCGTGCGCGAGGGCGTCCTCGGCGGTGCGGGTCCCGTCGACGCCCAGGTGCTCGTGGAAGATCGCCGGCCCGACGGCGCCCGCGACCAGCCACGCGGTCACGCCGGCGGTCGCCAGCACGAGGGCGAGGGCGACGAGCAGGCGGCGGCCCAGCCCGCCGCTGCCGGTCGCGGCCCGGTCGGGGCCGCCGCCGGTCGTCGTCACGTGCCGGTCCCGATGCGGTAGCCGACGCCACGGACGGTGCGGACGTACTGCTGGCGGTCGGCGGAGTCGCCCAGCTTCTGGCGCACGTGCAGCACGTGCACGTCGACCAGGTGCTCGTCGCCCACCCAGCTGCCGCCCCACACGGCCTCGATGAGCGCCGCCCGGCTGAGCACCGCGCCCGGCCGGAGCGCGAGCGTGGCGAGCACGTCGAACTCGGTGCGCGTCAGGTGCACGAGGTCACCGCCGACGCGCGCCTCTCGGGCGGCGACGTCGATGGTGAGGTCGCCGATGGCGATCGGCGTGGTGGGCGCCTCGGCGGCGGCCGCGTCGGCCGTGGGCGAGCTCCGCGGGCGGCGGAGCATGGCCCGGACCCGGGCCACCAGCTCCCGCGGGCTGAACGGCTTGGTCAGGTAGTCGTCCGCCCCGACGGAGAGTCCGACGAGCGTGTCGAGCTCGTCCGCACGGGCCGTGAGCATGATCACGTAGCAGTCGGAGAACGTGCGCAGCCGCCGGCAGACCTCGAGGCCGTCGATCCCCGGCAGACCCAGGTCCAGCACGACGACGTCGGGGTCAAGCGAGCGGGCGCGCTCGAGGGCGTCCTCGCCCCGGTGTGCGACCTCCACCTGGAAGCCGTCCCGCGTGAGGTAGCTCGAGACGACGTCGGCGAGGGCGGGTTCGTCGTCCACGACGAGCGCCCGGAGCGGCGCGCTGCTGCCTGCTGTCACCCGGCCATTGTGCGCGCCGCCGCGCGGGCAGCCCGGCGGCGGGCGGTGGTCCGGACCGGTCTTCATCGAACCTTCGTCGTTCCTCGACCGCTCGCGCTGGGGGGCGGGGCGAGAGTGCACGGGTCAGCACTGCGAAGGAGACTCCGTGACCACGACCGACGTCGCGCCGCCGCCCGGCACCCCCACCACCGTCACGGTGGTGCACAGCGAGGCGTGCCACTTCTGCGACGACGCGCTCGGCGCGCTCGCCGATCTCGGCGCGCGCCACGCCCTGGAGGTCTCGGTCGTGGACATCGACTCTGCGCTCGGCGCGACCCTGGTCGCCGTCCACCGGCCGGCGATGAACCCGCTCGTGCTGGTCGACGGCGCGTACTTCAGCTCCGGCCGGCTCCCGCGCAAGAAGCTCGCGCGCCTGCTCGAGGCGCGCGCCGCCGCCGCCCTCACGACGGCGGGCCGTTGACATGGGGTCGGAGCTTCTGACGACCGGCAGCATCCTGGCCGCGTTCTTCGCCGGAGGGGTCGCGCTCTTCGCCCCCTGCTGCATCGTCTTCCTCGCGCCGAGCTACCTGGCGGGCGCGATCAAGAACAGCCGCTGGCGGCTGTTGCCCCTCACGTTCGTGTTCGCCGCGGGCCTGGGCCTCGTCCTCGTGCCCATCACGCTCGGGATGAGCCTCCTCTCCGGGGCGATCGCGAGGTACCACCAGCCGCTCTACTGGGCCGGCGGGCTGCTCATGTTCGCCCTCGCGGCGCTGGCCCTGTCGGGCCGCATGTGGTCGATGCCGTCGATGCTGCGCGCGCCCGACACCACGCGGGGGGACTCCGCGAGCTTCTTCGCCCTCGGCGTGTTCTCGGGGAT
Organism: Actinomycetes bacterium; assembly: GCA_023418375.1. Taxonomy (GTDB): domain Bacteria; phylum Actinomycetota; class Actinomycetes; order Actinomycetales; family Cellulomonadaceae; genus Actinotalea. The sequence goes on from JAEZZV010000037.1 coordinate 4,938, forward strand.
CGCGTCGAGTTGCTGCGCGCCGGTGCTCGCGGGCGTCATGACGCTGTCGGTGCTGTCCGGCTCGCCGATCGGCGGGTTCGCGCTGGGCGTGGCCTACGTCTTCGGCATGGTCTTCCCGCTCTTCGTGATGGCGCTGGTCTGGGACAAGGCGAAGCTCGGGGAGAAGCGTCTCCTACGGGCGAAGCCGGTCCGGTTCCGCGTCGCCGGGCGGCTCGTGGTGACGAACACGGTCAACGTCGCCGTCGCCGTCGGCTTCGTCGTCATGGGGGCGTTCGTCGTCGCGCTCGCCGGGTCGACGGACATGACCGGCGGGACGGCGGCCCAGGCTTGGGCCAGCGAGCGGCTGACGTCCCTGTTCGCCGGCGTGCAGGACGCCCTGCGCCCGGTCCCCGAGTGGCTCCAGGGCGTGGGCATCCTCGCCCTGGCCGCCGCGTTCGTCTGGGCGACGCTCTCGGAACGCCCGACGCCGTGGCGCCGCCCGCGCGCCCTGCCCGCCGACGTCGCGCCCGACGCAGCACCTGCCGTTCCGAACTGCCACGCCCCGGTCGCGCCCGCGGCCCTCGACGAGAAGGACTGAACCATGACCTCGGGAACCGCAGTCCGGCGCGACGCCGAGCGCCGTCGGGAGCTCGGCGGGCCGCAGCATGAGCAGGAGGCCGCGCGTCGCCGTCGGACGCTGCTCACCCGCGCGGCCGGCCTCGTCGCGCTGCTGCTCGTCGGCGTCGTCGTCGTCGCCATGCTCCTCTCCGCGCGACCGGAGACCGGCAGCCGGGCGGTCGACGCGACGCCGTTCACCCTCCCGATGAGCGACGGGTCGACCGTCTCGCTCGCCGAGTACGCCGGGAGGCCGGTGATCCTCTACTTCAACGAGGGCGCGGGGTGCGACTCGTGCCTGCTGCAGATGGCGGAGATCGAGGCCGAGCCGGGCTTCGCGGAGGCCGGCATCGAGGTGCTGCCGATCGTCATGAACTCGGCGGACCAGATCAACGCCGACCGCGAGCGCCTCGGCGTCGAGGCGCCCTTCGCGCTCGACGACGGCACGGTCTCGCAGGCCTACGGCACGCTCGGCAAGGGTATGCACGCAGGACTGCCTGGCCACGGGTTCGTGCTGGTCGACGCCGACGGCGTGCAGCGCTGGTACGGCAACTACCCCTCGATGTGGCTGGACCCCGCCGAGCTCCTCGACATCGTCCGGGAGCACCTGGGCGACGCCCCGCGTTCGTGAAGGTTCGCTGAAGATGACGCCTCGGGTTCACGGATCCGGCGCTTCCCGGGTTACCGTGTGCGCACCCCACCGTCGTCGGTGGGGCGTCGAGACGGCACGCCGAGTCCTGCCGCCCGTCTCGTCCCTCCACGTCAGTGCGGCAGGAGCGGGGGACCCAACTTCCGGGCGCGCAAGCGTCCTCGGGGTGAAGCCGGGGTCCTCTCACGAGGGCCCGGCCGGGTGTTCTCCCACCCGAACCCGACAGCTCACCTCGTAGGCGGCAGGAGAGGTACCGCGTGGCCGAGTCGACCCCGCACGCCCGCCATCGCGCGGCGTGCCGCCCCCGAACGCCTCTGGACGACGCCGTCCGGGCCGCCGCCCGTGCCGCCCTGGCCGGCCGCCGCTACGGCATCGCCGTCGCCTCGTCCGGTCTGGTGATGTCCGTCGCGCTGCCGGCCTCGGCCGCGGTGCCCGGTGACCACCCGAGCGACGCGGCCGCGGCGGTGCCCGGCGACGCGGCCCAGGTGGACGTCAGCCGGCTCACCGCGCAGGCCCGGTCCGCGCTCGCGACGTCGCCCGTGGTCGAGGTCCCCACCGAGGCCGTGGCGTGGTCGTTCGACGCCCCCGAGATCGCGGTCACCGCCAACCCCAAGCCGGAGCCGGTCGTCGAGCGCGCAGCGTCGACGTCGCGGTCGCAGAGCCGCGTCGCCGCGTCCGCGACCATCCCGGCCTCGGCCGTCGGCAACGCGGTCGTCGAGGTCGCCGCGCGGTACATCGGTGTGCCCTACGTCAGTGGCGGGACGACACCGGACGGCTTCGACTGCTCGGGCTTCACCTCGTACGTGTACGCCCAGCTCGGGATCACCTTGCCGCGCACGTCCTCGGACCAGCGCTACGCCGGCGTGGAGGTCCCGCGCGACCAGGCGCAGCCCGGCGACCTCGTGTGGAGCCCCGGCCACATCGGCATCTACGCGGGCGAGGGCATGATGATCGACGCCCCCCGCCCCGGGAAGTCAGTCCAGCTCCGCTCGATGTGGCAGAGCAACCCGATCTTCATCCGGGTCGGCTGAGGGCGGGTGCCCGCGTAGGTCCCAAGGCCCGGGACGCCGAGCCCGGTGGTCACTAGCGTCGCGAGGGGACTCCTACGCGACGGAGGTTGCCATGCCGGGCAGAGCCGGCGCACCCCAGCACGTGCTCGCCGCCCGGATCACCAGGGACGCGAGCAGGCAGTCGTACCTGACGATCCGGTGGCTCGCCGACCCCCGGTACCGGTCGGACGCGTTCGCGCTCTACGCGTGGTTCCGCTGGCTCGACGACACGGTCGACGAGCGACTGCCCGACCGCGAGCGGCGGCTCGCCTTCGTGGCTCGGCAGCGCCGACTGCTCGAGCTGGGCACGGACGGCGCGCCGGTCGACGGCGCGGCCGGGGCCGTCGACGGCCCGCTCACCCCCGAGGAGAGGCTGCTGGTCCGGCTCGGGGCCTCGGCCGCCGCGCTCGGGGCGGACGGCGAGCCACTGCGCCTGTCCCTGCGCACGATGCTCGACGTCATGGAGCTGGACGCCCGGCGCAGGGGCCGCCCGGTGACCCAGCGCGAGCTCGACGAGTACACGCACCTGCTGGCGGTCGCCGTCACGGAGGCGTTGCACCACTGCATCGGCCACGGCTGCCCGTGCCCCCACGACGGCACGCGGTACACCGCCGTCACGGGCGCGCACGTGGCGCACATGCTGCGCGACCTCGTCGAGGACCTCGACGCGGGCTACGTCAACGTCCCCGCCGAGGTGCTCGACGAACCGGGCGCCTCACTGGCCGACCTGCACTCGCCGGCGATGCGCGCGTGGGTCCGCGACAGGGTCGAGCTCGCCCGGGCGTGCTTCGCCGTCGGGCGTCGGTACCTGGACCAGGTGGGCGACGCTCGGTGCCGCCTCGCGGGCCACGCGTACACCGCCCGGTTCGAGTGGGTGCTCGACGCGATCGAGGCCGACGAGTACCGGCTGCGCGCCGGCTACCCCGAGCGCGCGACGGTCCGCGGCGGCGCGCGGATCGCGGCCGACGCGGCGCGCTCGGCCCTGGCC
>JAEZZV010000055.1 GCA_023418375.1 Actinomycetes bacterium
ACGCCGCCTCCTGCGCCGCCCGCGCGAAGGCGCCCGACGTCCCGCCCTCGTGCGTGGCGCAGCCGCTCGCGCCGACGACGACGGCCGCCACGGCGAGCCCCGTCAGCCCCCCGACAGCCCGATGACCTGCACGCACGCACCCAGGATGATCGAGGGCGGCCCGGTCCGCGCGCCGAGCCGGTCAGCGACCGCCGCGCGGCGGGAGCCGGTGCACCTCGACCTCGAGCCGGCCGGCGTCCGCGACTGCCACGGCGTACGTGCACGCAGGCTGGCGGCGCCGATCCGTCGGCGAGCCGGGGTTGACCAGGCGCATCCCCCGCGGCGTCACCGTGTCCCACGGGATGTGGCTGTGCCCGAAGACGAGCACGTCGACGTCCGGGTACGCGGCGTCCATCCGCCGCTCGCGCCCCGCCGCCTGGCCCGTCTCGTGCACGACGGCGACGCGCAGGCCCTCGAGCTCGGCGCGCGCGACCTCGGGCAGTCGCGCGCGGACGGCCGGGCCGTCGTTGTTGCCGAAGCAGCCCAGGAGCACTGCCCCGCGCATCGCCACCCGGGCGACCAGCCGGTCCACCAGGTCGGCGTCGGTCCAGTCCCCGGCGTGCACGACGATGTCGGCCCTGTCCACCTGCGCCCACACCTCAGCCGGCAGGTCCCGGGCCCGGGCGGGGACGTGCGTGTCGGCGAGGAGGAGCAGGCGCGTCGGCATCGCGCCAGTCTCGTCCCGCACGCCGGCCACGGCGGGCGCGGACCGCGGGCGACCCGAGGGTCCTGTTCCCCCGGCCCGCGACGTGCCTACGGTTGAGCCTCCCGGAGAAGGAGAGACCCATGATCGTGCTCGTCAACGTCACCCCGGACGGCCAGGTCGGCGGCGGCTGGGGCAAGGCCCCGCGCATCGCCGTCGCGGAGGTCACCGACGGCGCCGTGACCGCCTGGACCGAGCACGACGTCGAGTGGGACCGCCTGCACGACGAGGGCGAGCACGGCTCGCACCACGCGCGCATCGTGCGGTTCGTGCGCGAGAACGCCGGCGAGGTGATCGTCACCGGTCACATGGGCCCGCCGATGCAGGTCACGCTGGGCAAGCTCGGCGTCCGGATCGTGCTCGAAGCCTCCGGTGACGCACGGGCCGCCGCGGTGGCGGCGGCGCAGGGCTGACCCGCCCGGTCGGGGGGACCCGGCGGCTCGGGTAGACTGGGGCCGTCGCATTTCCCCTGTGTCGCGCCCGTCGTCCCCGACGAGGCGCGGGTGTGCAGCCGGACGACCGGCCGAGTGTTCGGGATGGGCGACATCGCCACCGACGACTTGGATCCTTCATGACTGCTGCCCTGTCCGCGCCCTCCGCTGCCCTCGAGACCCCTGAGGCGGCGCCCGAGACGGCCGTGATCCCCGGCGCCGACGGCGTCGACCTCTCCGACCTCGGCCTCCCCGAGCCGCTGCTGCGCGCCATCGGCGACCTCGGCTTCGTGCGTCCGACGCCCGTCCAGGAGCAGACCATCCCGACGATGCTCGCGGGCCGCGACCTCATCGGTGTCGCGCAGACCGGCACCGGCAAGACCGCCGCCTTCGGCCTGCCGATCCTCGCCGGGATCGATCCAACCGTCCGCGCCGTCCAGGCGCTCGTCCTCGTCCCCACCCGCGAGCTCGCGCTCCAGGTGGCCGACGCCGTCGCCTCCTTCGCCACGCACCTGCCCGGCGTGCGGGTGGTCGCCGTGTACGGCGGGGCCCCCTACCTGCCGCAGCAGCGCGCGATCGCGGGCGGCGCGCAGGTGGTCGTCGGGACGCCCGGCCGCGTGATCGACCACCTCGACCGGGGCTCGCTCGTGCTCGACGACGTGCGCACCTTCGTGCTCGACGAGGCCGACGAGATGCTGCGCATGGGCTTCGCGGAGGACGTCGACCGCGTCCTGTCCTCCGCGCCGGCCGAGCGCCAGGTGGCCCTGTTCTCGGCCACCATGCCCCCCGGCATCGTCGCCGTGGCCGAGCGGCACCTGCGCGACCCGGAGCGGGTCGCCGTGGCGCGCCAGGCCACGACCGCAGCGGGGGTGCGCCAGGCGTACGCCGTCGTGCCGTTCAAGCACAAGGTCGAGGCGCTCGCGCGGGTCCTGGCGACGACCGATGCCGAGGCGACGCTCGTCTTCACGCGCACACGGGCGGGCGCCGAGGAGACCGGCGCCGCGCTGGTCTCACGTGGCATCGCCGCGGCGACCCTGTCCGGCGACGTCGCGCAGAAGGACCGCGAGCGGATCGTCGAGCGCCTGCGCGCGGGCACGGTCGACGTCGTCGTGGCGACCGACGTCGCGGCGCGCGGCCTGGACGTGGACCGCATCGGGCTGGTCGTGAACCTGGACGTGCCGACCGAGCCCGAGAGCTACGTGCACCGCATCGGCCGCACGGGCCGCGCCGGTCGCGCGGGTCAGGCGCTGACGTTCGTCACGCCCGCCGAGCGCGGGCGTCTGCGGGCGATCGAGCGCACCATCCGCGCCACGCTCGACGAGACGACCATCCCGTCGGGCGAGCAGGTCGCCGCGCACCGCGTGGGCCAGCTCCTCGCCGAGGCGGCCGGACGGGACCCCGAGGGCCTGTTCCGCCGGGCGGTCGCCGAGCACTGCGCCGCGACGGGCACCGACGCCGGGACGCTCGCGGCCGCGCTGCTCGCCGCCGCGGTCGGGCCGATCCCCGAGGACATCACCGCGACGCCGCTCCAGCAGGCGCGGGGCGCCCGCTTGGGCGACGGCAAGGTCGGCTTCGCGGAGGAGCCCCGCCGCCGCGCGTCGCGCGCCGTCGCAGGCACCCGGTACCGCGTCGCAGTCGGGCACACGCACGGCGCTCGGCCCGAGCACATCGTCGGAGCGATCACCAAGGAGGGCGGCCTGCGCGGCGCCGACCTGGGCAAGATCGACATCTTCGCCTCGTTCAGCCTGGTCGAGATCGCCGGCGACCTGTCCGCCGAGACGTTCCGGCGCATCGGTGGCGCGCGCGTCGCCGGCCGCCCCCTGCGCATCGCGCTCGACCGCGGCCCGCGCAACCCCGCCGAGCGCGACGGTGACCGGGAGCGTCCCCGCGGGGCCGGGAAGCCGCCGCGCCGCTGACGCCGGGGCCCGGGCGCCCCCCGGCCCCGGACTTCACCCGTGGCGCACGCCACACGAGCACCCGGACGAGAGTGCCCGCGAATCCCGTCACGTCCCATGATCAGGGGCCGATGGGGGGTCGCAGCGTAGCCAGGGGGGCTGCGCCACGAGGCCCAGGGGGACCCGATGTCCGACAGTCAGCGCACCCGACACTCGCTGCTCGTGTGGTTCCGCAACCGCGGGGTGCGGGTCCAGATGCTGTCGTCCGTGCTCATCGCAGCAGCGGTCGGGGTCGCCGTGGGTGCGCTGGGGATCGCCGCCCTCGGCCGTACGAACGACGCGACCGAGTCGATGTACTCCGACAACTTCCTCGGCCTCGTGGACGCGGCCGCCATGCGGCGAGCAACCGTCGAGCTGCGCCTGGCGGTCGTGAACCAGGCCATCTCGATCGACGACGCCACGATGTTGAAGTACGAGGCGATCATCGACGAGAAGCATGCCGAGGTCGACGAGTTCATCGCGTCGTACTCCGCGCGCGAGCTCGGGCCCGTCAGGGAGGAGGCGCTCGCCGCCTTCCAGCACGGCTTCGCGGAGTACATGCGTCTGGTGGACGAGGAGCTGCTCCCAGCGGGTCGCGCCAACGACATCGAGGAGTGGACGACGGTCCGCGACACCCAGGCGGCGCCGGTCATCGAGGACACGATGGCGGCGCTCGTCACCATGGTGGACCGCGAGCAGACGGACGCCCAGGACACGGTCGCCGCAGCCGAGGCGTCCTACGTCGCCAACCGCACCCAGGTCATCATCCTGCTCGCCGCCGGCACCGCCCTGGCCGTCGCCCTGGCGCTCGCCGTCGCGAAGTCCCTCATGGGCTGCATCACGCGGGTCCAGCGGGTCTGCGAGGCGCTCCAGCGCAAGGACCTCACGGTGACGGCCGACATCATCTACGCGGACGAGATCGGCTGCATGGGCGGCGCGCTCGACGCCGCGGTGGGCAGCCTGCGCGAGCTGGTCGGCTCGATCGACCAGTCGTCGGGCTCGCTCGCCTCGGCTGCCGAGGAGATCGCCGCCACGAGCACCCAGATCGCCTCCACCGCCGAGGAAACCTCCGCCCAGGCGGGTGTGGTCTCCGCCGCGGCCGAGCAGATCAGCCGCAACATCCAGACGGTCGCGGCCGGTGCGGAGCAGATGGGCGCCTCCATCCAGGAGATCGCCCAGAACGCGACCAGCGCCGCCCAGGTGGCCCGCACCGCGGTCAGCGCCGCCGAGTCCACCAGCGAGACGATGGGCCGCCTCGGGGACTCCAGCCGCGAGATCGGCAACGTCGTCAAGCTCATCACCTCGATCGCCGAGCAGACGAACCTGCTGGCCCTCAACGCGACCATCGAGGCCGCCCGCGCGGGCGAGGCCGGCAAGGGCTTCGCCGTCGTCGCCGGCGAGGTCAAGGAGCTCGCGCAGGAGACCGCCAAGGCCACCGAGGAGATCGCCCGCCGCGTCGACGCGATCCAGGACGACACCTCCGGCGCAGTCTCGGCGATGAGCCACATCACGGAGATCATCGGCTCGATCAACGACTACCAGATGACGATCGCGTCGGCCGTCGAGGAGCAGACGGCGACCACCTCCGACATCGGGCGCAACGTCGGGGAGGCCGCCACCGGGTCCGGCGAGATCGCGGCGAACATCGCCGGCGTCGCGCAGGCCGCCGACCTGACCACCTCCGGCGTCGAGCAGTCCCGGCAGGCCGTCACGGCCCTCGCCGAGATGTCCCTGGAGCTCAAGACCCTCGTGGGGGCGTTCCGCGTCTGACGCGGGCGACGAGGGGACGGGCCGGCGGGGGGGCCGGCCGCGGGTGGGCCCGGCGCAGGGGGCGCC
>JAEZZV010000072.1 GCA_023418375.1 Actinomycetes bacterium
GTCCCGGTCGGAGCGCACGACCCCGCGGCGCAGCCGACGCTCCCGCGCGAGCCCGGCGCCGGCGACGACCTCGCCGGCGCGCAGGAGCACCGCGGAGGCGCGGCCCTCCACCCCGGTGACGACGTTCGCGCAGACGTGCAGGCCCAGGTGCCGGTAGACGTACAGGAAGCCGGCGGGTCCGAACATCACGGCGTTGCGGGCGGTCCGGCCGCGGAACGCGTGCGAGCCCGGGTCCGCCTCGCCGTCGTACGCCTCGACCTCCGTCAGACGTACCGTCACGACGCCCTCGGGCAGAGCAGTGGTGACGAGGGCGCCGAGCAGGTGCGGAGCGACCTCGAGCACCGGGCCCGACAGCCACGCGCGGTCGTCGCCGCCGTCCCCACCCACGAGCACACCCTCGCACGTCGGTGGTCGCGGCGCAGCGGTCGGCCGCGCGGGCCGGTCCGTCAGCCCGCGAGCGGCGCCGTGCCGTCGACGACGACGTCCGCACGCGCCCGGGTGTCCTCGCGCGCGAACTCCGCCGCCTCGTCGCGCATCCAGGCGAGCCAGTGCGCCCTCTCGGCCTCGCCGTCCCGCGCGAGGCCGCGACCCAGGCGGACCTCGTCCGGTGCCTCCACGAAGACCCGGAGCACCGCCCGGTCGTCGACCGCGCGGGGCGCGCTGCCGCACCCCTCGAGGACGAGCACCGTCGGCACCGGGACGTCGACCCACTCGGCGAAGGAGCCCGCGGACCAGTCGTACCGCCGGAAGCGCGCCCGCCGGCCCACGGCGAGCGGCGCGAGCACCTGGCTCTCCACGCGGTCCCACACGCAGGCCAGCCCGGACCAGCCCTCGTAGAGGTCGTCCAGGTGCACGACGGCGCACCCCGCGCCCAGGTGCGCGGCGAGCGCCCCGGCCAGGGTCGACTTGCCTGAGCCGGCCGGGCCGTCCACGCACACCAGGCGCACGGCGCCCAGCCGAGGTCCGCGACCCAGCACGCCCGCAGCGAGCGCGGCGACGTCGGCGGGCTGGGCAGGGCGCACGCGGTCAGTCTGCCGGAACCGCCGGGCCCGCCCGCGAGCCGCTCCGCGCTCAGTCGGCCCCACGACGCTGCTCACGCACCCAGGTGAGCATCGCGTCCAGCTCCGCACGGTAGCGCTCGAGGATCGAGGCCTGTGCCTCGGCGAGGACGTCCGCACGCACGTCGTACCAGCCCGCTTCCTCACGGCACGCGGTGTCGGCGGTCGCGACCGCGATCTCGTACTGCTGCACCTCGGCGAGCTCCTCGCCGAACATCTCCTTCAGCTCCGCGTACGGGACGGCGAGCGTGAGGGAGGAGGCGTTCGCGCGGTCGTTGGCGAGCGCAGCGGCGTCCGGGACGGCGACCAGGCCGGGGTAGCCCGCGTCGGCCATGCAGTCCGCCCAGGTCGGGTAGGTCGCCACCAGGCGAGGGTCCTCGTCGACCCACCAGATCTCCTCGCGGATCGCCTCCTCGAGGGGCCGGAGCTCCGGGGGCACCCGGAACTCCGGCGAGACCTCCGCGTAGGCGCGGGACCGGCATCCGGCCTCGTCGAGGGGGATGTCCCGCACGTCCTCGTCGGGCAGCGGCTCGCGCCCGTTCAGGGCGGCCATGTACTGCTCGAACGCGTCGGGCGCCAGACCGTTGGCGTAGGACTGGTTCGCGTCCGCGGCCGGGTCGTCACCGGGCATCTGCGAGAACCGCATGGGCGGCGCGTCCGGCCCGTACGCCTCGGTGGTGTCGCCGTACCCGAACTCCGCGGCGTACTCCGGGGTCAGCAGCGCAGGCATCGTGTACATCGGCGGCGCCTTCGTCGGGCGGTACTCGAAGCCCTGCTCGGCCATGCACGCCGCCACGTACTCCTCGACGCCGTCGTGCTGCGCCACCCAGGTCTCGGCGTCGACGTCGGCGTAGATCTCGTCGAGGTACGCGTCGAGGACGCCGGGCGGCTCGGGCGCCGCGTCGCCTCCCCCGCCGCAGGCCGACACCGCCGTCCCGACCAGGACCACGACGACCACCGTCCGAGCCCGGCCTGCCCGTGCACGCCCTCGTCCCACACCCACTACGACGCGTGAAGGGCCCCGCCGGTTGCACGTCACCCGGCGGCGGCCCACCCCCGCAGCTCCGCAGCCCGCGCGCGGCACGCCTGGAGCTGCTCGGTGACACGCGCGGGCGCCGTCCCACCCACGGCGTCGCGGGAGGCCAGCGAACCCTCGACCGTGAGCACCGACCGCACGCCCGGCGTCAGGTGCGGCGAGATCTCCGCGAGGTCGCCGTCCGACAGGTCCCACAGCTCGATGCCGCGTGCCTCGCACGCGCGCACGCAGGCGCCGGCGAGCTCGTGCGCCTCGCGGAACGGCACGCCCGTGCGCACGAGCCACTCGGCGACATCGGTCGCGAGCGAGAAGCCCTGCGGCGCGAGGTCGGCCATCCGCGCGGTGTCGAACGAGAGCGTCGCCACCATGCCCGCCATCGCGGGCAGGAGCACGGCGAGCGTGTCGACCTGGTCGAACACCGGTTCCTTGTCCTCCTGGAGGTCCCGGTCGTAGGCGAGCGGGAGACCCTTGAGCGTGGCCAGCAGACCCGCGAGGTCACCGATCATCCGGCCCGCCTTGCCGCGCGCCAGCTCGGCCACGTCCGGGTTCTTCTTCTGCGGCATGATGCTCGACCCGGTCGAGTAGGCGTCGTCGAGCCGGACGAAGCCGAACTCCTTGGTCGCCCAGACGATGACGTCCTCGGCGAGCCGCGACAGGTCGACGCCCACCATCGCGGCGACGAACGCGAACTCCGCGACGACGTCGCGCGCCGACGTGCCGTCGATCGAGTTCTCGACCGGGCCGTCGAACCCGAGGTCGGCGGCCACGGCCGCCGGGTCCAGGCCCAGCGACGAGCCGGCGAGCGCGCCCGAGCCGTAGGGCGACCGCGCCGCGCGGCGGTCCCAGTCGCGCCAGCGCTCGACGTCGCGCAGCAGCGGCCACGCGTGGGCGAGCAGGTGGTGGCCCAGCAGCACCGGCTGGGCGTGCTGCATGTGGGTGCGGCCCGGCATCGGCGCACCGGGGTGCGCGGCGGCCTGCCCCACGAGGGCGTCCACGACGTCGAGGACCGCCGTGGCCAGCGCCCGCGCCTGCTCGCGCAGGTACATGCGGACGAGCGTGGCGATCTGGTCGTTGCGCGACCGACCCGCCCGGAGCCGACCGCCGAGGTCCGCGCCCGCGCGGTCGATCAGCCCGCGCTCGAGCGCCGAGTGCACGTCCTCGTCGTCCGACGAGGGCCCGAAGGCGCCGGAGGCGACGTCCGCGCGCAGCTGCTCGAGCGCGGCGACCATCCCGGTGAGGGCCGCGTCGTCCAGCAGGCCGGCCCCGTGCAGGACGCGTGCGTGGGCGATCGACCCGCGCAGGTCGACGTCGGCCAGCCGCCAGTCGAAGTGCGTGCTGCGGGACAGCGCGACGAGGGCGTCGGCCGGTCCTGCGCTGAACCGGCCGCCCCAGAGCGCGCCCGAAGGCGTCGTCATCAGTCGGTCCCGACTTCCATCGCCGCGCTCTCGAGCGCGATCTCCTCGTCGCCGGCGACCTGCGGGTTCTCGGAGATGACCTCGGCGCCGCCCGCGGGCAGGGCGCCGAACAGCGTCCCGTGCTCCACGAGCACCTGACCCTGGTCGACCGGCTGCTGCGCGTAGAGCTCGAGCTTGGCCCGCGAGTCGGCGATGTCGAGGTTGCGCATCGTGAGCTGGCCGATGCGGTCGGTCGGGCCGAACGCCGCCGACTCGGTCCGCTCCATCGAGAGCTTGTCAGGGTGGTACGAGAAGCCGGGGCCGTCGGTACGCAGGATCGTGTAGTCCTCGCCGCGGCGCAGGCGCAGGGTCACCTCGCCCGTCACCACCGACGCGATCCACCGCTGGATCGACTCGCGCACCATGAGCGACTGCGGGTCGAGCCAGCGGCCCTCGTACAGCAGGCGGCCCAGCCGGCGACCCTCGTTGTGGTAGTTCGCGACCGTGTCCTCGTTGTGGATCGCGTTGACCAGTCGCTCGTAGGCGATGAACAGGAGCGCCATCCCGGGCGCCTCGTAGATGCCCCGCGACTTGGCCTCGATGATGCGGTTCTCGATCTGGTCGGACATGCCCAGGCCGTGCCGCCCACCGATGGCGTTCGCCTCCCGGACCAGGGCGACCGGGTCGTCGAACCGCTCGCCGTTGATCGACACCGGGCGGCCACGCTCGAACGCGATGGTCACGTCCTCGGTCTCGATGGCGACCGCCGGGTCCCAGAACCGCACGCCCATGATCGGCTCGACCGTCTCGAGCGAGACGTCCAGGTGCTCGAGCGTCTTGGCCTCGTGCGTCGCGCCCCAGATGTTGGCGTCCGTCGAGTAGGCCTTCTCCGCGCTGTCGCGGTACGGCAGGCCGTGCTCGGTCAGGAACGCGCTCATCTCGGCCCGCCCGCCCAGCTCGGCGACGAAGTCCTTGTCGAGCCACGGCTTGTAGATGCGCAGCGACGGGTTGGCGAGCAGCCCGTAGCGGTAGAACCGCTCGATGTCGTTGCCCTTGAACGTCGAGCCGTCGCCCCAGATCTCGACGTCGTCGGCCTGCATCGCACGCACCAGCAGGGTGCCGGTGACGGCGCGCCCGAGCGGGGTGGTGTTGAAGTACGACCGCCCCGCGCTGCGGATGTGGAACGCACCGCACGCGATGGCGGCGAGGCCCTCCTCGACCAGTGCGGCCCTGCAGTCCACCGCGCGCGACAGCTCGGCGCCGTAGAGCATGGCGCGACCCGGCACCTGGTCGATCTCGGGCTCGTCGTACTGGCCCAGGTCGGCGGTGTAGGTGCAGGGGATGGCACCGCGGTGTCGCATCCAGGCCACCGCGACCGAGGTGTCGAGCCCGCCGGAGAAGGCGATTCCCACACGCTCACCGATCGGGAGCTCCGTCAGAACCTTGCTCACGTCTCATCCTTCGTGTCTCGTGCGTACTCGCGGCCACCCGCGAGATCGAGGAACCGCTGTGCGACGGCCTGCCCGCCGTCGGTCTCAGAGCTGATCACCAGGACCGTGTCGTCACCGGCGATGGTGCCGAGCACGCCGGGCATGACCGAGTGGTCGATCGCAGAGGCGAGGAACTGCGCGGCGCCCGGCGGCGTGCGCAGCACGACGAGGTTCCCGGACGCCTCCGCCGTCACGAGGAGCTCCGCGCAGAGGCGCGCCAACCGCGTGGCGAGGTGCTCCGCGTCCTCGATCTGAGGCGTGCCGTCGCCGCCCTCTCCCGGCACCGCGTAGGCGAGCGTCCGGTCCGGGAGGCGGATGCGCACGGCGCGCAGCTCGACGAGGTCGCGGGACAGGGTGGCCTGGGTGACGTGGAGCCCCTCCGCGGCGAGCGCCGCGGCGAGCTCGCCCTGAGAGCGGATCGGCTCACGACCGAGTGCCCGCGTGATGGCGGCGTGCCGCGCCGCCTTCGTCGGCGGGACGGCGGCCTGGGGTGCCGCGCCGTCGATGGTCACGAGCGCTCCAGGAGCCAGGCGAGGAGGGCCTTCTGGGCGTGCAGGCGGTTCTCCGCCTCGTCGAACACCACCGAGTGCGGGCCGTCCAGCACCTCGGCGGTCACCTCGTTGCCGCGGTAGGCCGGCAGGCAGTGCAGGACGACGGCGTCGGGAGCGGCCTGGGCGAGCAGCGCCTCGTCGAGCTGGAAGGGCAGGAAGCGGGCGCGCGCCTCCTGGGCGGACGTCTCGTCGCCCATCGAGACCCAGGTGTCGGTGGCGACGACGTCAGCACCTGCGACGGCCGAAGCCGCGTCGTGCGCCGCGCGCACCGAGCCGCCCGTCGTCGTCGCCACGCGCTCGGCCGCGGTGACGATCTCGGGGTCCGGCGCGCGGTCAGCAGGGCAGCCGATCACCACGTGCATGCCGGCGGTGGCCCCACCGAGCAGGTACGAGTGCGCCATGTTGTTCGCACCGTCGCCGACGTACGCCAGCGTCTGGCCCGCCAGCGCCGCCACGCCACCCCGGTGCTCGGCGACCGTCAGCAGGTCGGCGAGCACCTGGCACGGGTGGAACTGGTCGGTGAGCGCGTTGACGACCGGCACGCCGGCGTGGGCGGCCATCTCGTCGATCCGGGACTGGTCGTACGTCCGCCACACGACGGCGGCGACCTGCCGGCCGATGACCTTCGCAGTGTCGTGGATCGACTCACGCACGCCGATCTGCGCGAGCTTGCCGTCCACCAGCATGGGGTAGCCGCCCAGCTCGGCGATGCCGACGGCGAAGGACAGCTGCGTGCGCAGCGTCGGCTTGTCGAGGAGGACGGCGACGGCACGCGGGCCCTCGAGCGGCCGCGCGGCGAGGCGGTCCGCCTTCAGGCGCAGCGCCAGCTCGAGCACCTCGCGCTGCTCGGCCGGGGTCAGGTCGTCGTCGCGCAGGAAGTGGCGCATCAGCGGGCCTCTCGCGTCTCGGGGTCGGTCGAGCCGGCGCCCAGGTCGGCCGGCAGTCCGGCGAGGAAGTCGACGAAGGTCGCGACCTGCTCGGCGGTGACGACGAGCGGCGGTGCCAGCCGCAGCGCCGTCGGGGTCACGGGGTTGACGATGAAGCCCGCGGCGAGCGCGCGCTCGGCGACCTCGGCGGCGACCGGTCCGGTGAGCTCGGCGGCGATGAGGAGGCCCGCGGCGCGCACCTCGCGCACCAGGGGAACCGCGGCGAGTGCACCCGCGAGCCGCCCCCCGACCTCGCGCACGTTGGCCAGGAGGCCGTCGCGCTCGATGACGGCGAGCGTGGCCAGGGCCGCAGCGGTCGCGACGGGGTTGCCCCCGAAGGTCGTGCCGTGCTGGCCCGGGCCGAGAAGACCGGCGGCGCGTTCGGTCAGGGCCAGCACGGCGCCCACGGGGATGCCGCCGCCCAGGCCCTTGGCGAGGGTCACGACGTCGGGGAGCGCCCCTCCGCCGAGCTCCGGGTCCTGGAAGGCGAACCAGTGCCCCGTGCGTCCGACGCCGGTCTGCACCTCGTCCACCACGAGGAGGGCACCGGCCTCGTCGGCCAGCCGGCGCGCGTGCGCGAGGTAGCCCGGCGGCAGCCGACGCACGCCGGCCTCCCCCTGGACCACCTCGACGACGAGCGCGGCGACGTCGTCGGTCAGAGCCGCCTCGAGGGCGTGCGTGTCGCCGAACGGAAGGAACGTGACGTCTCCCGGCAGCGGCTCGAACGGCTCCCGGTAGGCGGCCTTCGCCGTGAGAGCCAGGGCGCCCATCGTCCGGCCGTGGAACGCGCCCTCGAGCGCGAGCATGCGGGTCCGGCCGGTCCGCCGCGCCATCTTGAAGGCGGCCTCGTTCGCCTCGGTCCCGGAGTTGGCGAAGAAGACCCGGGCGTCCGGCCCGCCGCCGGCGAGCGCGATGAGCCGCTCGGCCAGCGCCACCTGGGGCGGGGACGCGAAGAAGTTCGAGACCTGGCCCAGGGTGCCGAGCTGCGCGCTGACGGCCGCGGTGAGCGTCGGGTGGGCGTGCCCGAGGACGTTGACCGCGATACCCCCGAGCAGGTCGAGGTACCGCTTGCCGTCCGCGTCCCAGACGTACGGTCCCTCGCCGCGCACGAGCACGGCCTTGGGCGTCCCGAAGGTGTTCATGAGTGCGCGGGAGTACCGCGCCGTCCACTGGGCGCTGGTGCCGGCGAGCTCGCCGGCGCTGGTCGGCTGCAGCGTCGTCATGCGACGCCTCCCGTGCCCGACGACCCCGTGGGCCGCACGACCGGGATCGCCCCGGTGCTCAGGTCGTCGGGCAGCACCATCGTCCCGACGCCCTCGGCGGTGAAGACCTCCGTCAGCACCGAGTGCGCCTGGCGGCCGTCGACGACGTGCGCCTGCGGCACTCCCCCCCGTACGGCCCGCAGGCACGCCTCCATCTTCGGGACCATGCCGCTCTCGAGCGTCGGCAGCAGCTGCGCCAGAGCGGACACGCGGATCCGGCGGGCCAGCGACGACCGGTCGGGCCAGCGCGTGTACAGGCCCTCGACGTCGGTCAGGATGATCAGCTTGCGCGCGCCCAGCGCGACGGCCAGGGCCGCCGCAGCCGTGTCGGCGTTGACGTTGAGCACCTGCGTCGCGTCGTCGATGTCCGGGGCGACCGTGGAGACGACGGGGATGCGCCCGGCGTCGAGCAGGTCGCGCACCGCGCGCGGGTCGACCTCGACGACGTCGCCGACGTGCCCGACGTCGACCTGGCGTCCGTCGACGGTCGCCGTCCGGCGACGGGCGCGCAGCAGGCCGCCGTCCTCGCCCGACATGCCGACGGCGAACGGCCCGTGCGCGTTGATGAGCCCGACGAGCTCCCGCGACACCTGGCCGGTCAGCACCATCCGGACGACGTCCATGCTCTCCGGCGTCGTCACGCGCAGGCCGCCGCGGAACTCGCTCTCGATCCCGAGTCGGGCCAGCATGGTCGAGATCTGCGGACCGCCCCCGTGCACGACGACGGGGTGCAGGCCCACCAGGCGCAGGAACACCATGTCCTCGGCGAAGGCCCGCTTGAGGTCCTCGTCGATCATCGCGTTGCCGCCGTACTTGATGACGAACAGCGCGCCCCGGAACTGCTCGAGCCACGGCAGCGCCTCGATGAGGACGCGCGCCTTCTGCTCCGGCAGGAGGTCGGCCGGGTCGACGTCGGCGAGTGCGTCGGCGACGGCGTCCGCGACGACGTCGGCCACCGCCTCCGCGAGCACGTCGGCGGGGATCTGGGGCGTGGCCCGCGTGGGCTCGGACTGGTCGCTCATGTGGAGTACGCGCTGTTCTCGTGGACGTAGTCGTGCGTGAGGTCGTTGGTCCACACGGTCGCCTCGACCGGCCCCGCGTGCAGATCGACGACGACGTGCACCTCGCGGCGACCGGCCATCTCGACGCGGTCACGAGGCTCGTGCGCCCCGCCGCCCTTGCAGACCAGGACGCCGTTGACAGCGATGTCGACCTCGTCGACCTCGAACGCCGCCACCTCCTCCGGGACGGTGCCGACGGCCGACAGGATCCGGCCCCAGTTGGGGTCGTTGCCGAACACCGCCGCCTTGAACAGGTTCGAGCGCGTGACGGCGCGGGCGACGGCGACGGCAGCCTCCTCCCCCGTCGCGCCCCGGACGGTGACGGCGATGTCGTGGGTCGCGCCCTCGGCGTCGGCCACCAGGGCCCGCGCGAGCGAGGCGCACGCCTGGGTGAGCGCCTCGGTGAGGGCCGGCAGGTCGACGGCGACGCCGCTCGCACCGGAGGCCAGGAGCACGACGGAGTCGTTCGTGGACATGCAGCCGTCGGAGTCCACCCGGTCGAACGTCACGCGGGTCGCCCGGCGCAGGGCCGCCTGGGCGTCGGCCGCGTCCACGACGGCGTCGGTGGTGAGCACGCAGAGCATGGTGGCCAGGCCGGGCGCGAGCATGCCCGCGCCCTTGGCCATGCCGCCGACCGACCAGCCGTCGGTGGCGACGTGCACCGTCTTCGGGACGGTGTCGGTGGTCATGATCGCGCGCGCCGCGTCCGGGCCGCCGTCGGCCGCGAGCGCGGCGACGGCGGCGTCCACGCCACCGAGCAGCTTCTCCATCGGGAGGCGCTCGCCGATGAGGCCCGTCGAGCACACGACGACGTCGCCGGCCGAGCAGCCGAGGGCCTCGGCCACGTGCTCCGCCGTGTGGTGCGTGTCCTGGAACCCCGGCGCACCGGTGCAGGCGTTGGCGCCCCCGGCGTTCAGGACGACGGCGGTCGCGACGCCGTCGGACAGCGCCTGGCGCGACCACTGCACGGGCGCGGCCTGGACCCGGTTGCTGGTGAAGACCCCCGCGGCGACCTGCAGGGGACCGTCGTTGACCACCAGCGCGACGTCCGGCGCGCCGCTGCTGCGGATGCCGGCGGCGACCCCGGCGGCCCGGAAGCCCGCGGGCGCCGTGACGCTCACGGGGCCACAGCCGTCGTGGTCAGGCCGGCCGTCTCCGGCAGGCGCAGGGCGAGGTTCATCGACTGCACGGCGGCTCCCGCTGTTCCCTTGACGAGGTTGTCGAGCGCGCAGACCGTGACCACCCGACCGGCGCGGGCGTCCACGGCCACCTGGACCAGGGCCGTGTTGGCCCCGACCGTCGCGGCAGTGGTCGGCCACTGCCCCTCGGGCAGCAGCTCGACGAAGGGCTCGCCCGCGTAGGCCTGCGCCCAGGCCGCGCGCACGGCGGCCGGGTCCGCGCCGGGGGCGAGGGGCGCCGTCGTCGTCGCGAGGATGCCCCGCGACATCGGCACCAGGACCGGGGTGAAGGAGACCCGCACCTCGGCGGCGCCGGCGGCGCGCAGGTTCTGCTCGATCTCCGGGATGTGCCGGTGCGTGCCGCCGACGGCGTACGGCGCGGCCGAGCCGAGGCCCTCGCTCGCGAGCAGGTGCGGCTTGGCGGCCTTGCCTGCGCCGGAGTACCCGACGGCCAGCACGGCGACGAGGTCCGTCGCGTCGACCAGGCCCGCCGCGACGCCGGGCTGGATCGCCAGGGTCACCGCGGTGACGTTGCAGCCGGGCACGGCCACGCGGCGCGCGCCGACGAGCGCGTCCCGCTGCCGGCCGCCGTCGGCGTGCATCAGCTCGGGCATCCCGTAGGGCCAGGTCCCCGCATGGGCCGACCCGTAGAACTCCTCCCAGGCCGCGGCGTCGGCGAGCCGGTGGTCGGCGCCGCAGTCGAGGACGAGGACGTCGTCGCCGAGCTGCGCCGCGATCGCGCCGGACGCGCCGTGGGGCAGCGCCAGGACGACGACGTCGTGCCCCGCGAGCGCCTCGGCCGTCGTGTCGACCAGCACGCGGTCGGCCAGCGACCGCAGGTGCGGCTGGTGGCGCCCGAGCAGGTCGCCCGCATTCGCGTGCGCGGTCACCGCGCCGATCTCGACGTCGGGGTGCCCCGCGAGCAGGCGGAGCGCCTCACCACCCGCGTACCCGCTCGCCCCTGCCACCGCTACCCGGATCGTCACGTGCATGACTATACAGAAGACTGCATACCCTCGCTACGAGTTCGCGGTCCGACACGCCCGGCGGGCGGGAGCATCCTCCCACCCGCCGGGCCTCGGCACGCGTCGCTGGTCAGCGACCTGCCACCGTGTCGGCCAGGATCTGCACGTAGTCCGCCAGCCCCCACGTGAGCGACAGGGCCGTCGGCGGCGACACCGAGGCGACGAAGGCCTGGCCCACCACGCCGGCGACCGCACCCTCCTGCACCTGCGGCATCGTCCCGGCCGCGGGCGAGGCGAGGAACGCGTCGAGCGCCTCGGGCGTGTCGGCGTAGGCGACGAGCACGTCGCTGCTGAGCTCGTCGAGCCGCTCGTGGCTGAGCGTGAAGTAGAAGGTCGACTCACCGGTGTCCAGGTCGGTCACGCTCGGCGCCGTCACGAGGCCGAGGTCCTCGGTGAACTCCACCCGCGGGTCGGCGGGCGTGTAGACGTAGAACGTGTCGCCGGTGTCCCAGACCTGGGCGACCGTGACGCCCGCGAGCTCGGGGTGCGCGGCGGCGGCGTCCGCCACGGCCGCGTCGATCTCGTCGAGAACCTCCGCGGCCCGGTCGGCGCGGCCGAGCGCCTCCCCGGCGATCGTCACGACGTCACGCCACGGCGTCGCCCACGGCTGGTCCGGGTAGGCCACGACCGGCGCGATGGCGCTCAGGAGCTCGTACTCCTCCGCGGTGAGGCCGGAGTACTGCGCCAGGATCAGGTCGGGCTCCGCCGCTGCGATGGCGTCGATCGGCGCCTCCGCGGAGTCCGGCAGGACGGTCGGCGCCTCGGCCCCGAGCTCGTCGAGCTCCTCGGCGATCCACGGCAGGACGCCGTTCTCGTCGCCGCCGTACGCCTGGAACGGAATGGCCACGGGAACGACGCCGAGGGCGAGCGCGGCGTCGGCGCTGGCCCAGCCCCAGGTGACGACGCGCTGGGGCTCGGACTCGATCGTCGTCTCGCCGAAGGCGTGCTCGATCGTGACGGGGAAGGCATCGGCGCCGCCGGCCTCGCCGGCGGCGTCGGCGGTGGCGTCGGCGGCGCCGTCGGGCTCGGGCGGCGCGTCCGAGGCGGACGCCGAGCACCCGGCGAGGGCGAGGAGTGCGAGCGAGGCGGCAGCGACGGCCGCGCGGTGGTGGCGCATGGTGACCTTTCGGAGGCCGGTCGTCCCGGCGGCTTACTTAGGTAAGCCTTACCTTAGCGGACGGCGGACCGCGCCTGCGCCACGTCCCGGCTCCTGGGCACGATCATCGGCGCCCCGGTCACGGGGTCCGGCATGACGAGCGCCTCGAGCCTGAAGGCGGCGCGCAGCACCTCGGGCGTGATGACCGTCGCCGGTGCGCCCTGCGCGAGCACCGCGCCGTCCGCCATGACCACGAGGTGGTCGGCGTAGCGCGCCGCGAGGTTGAGGTCGTGCAGCACCATGACGATCGTGGTCCCGCGGCCCCGATTGAGGTCCCTGAGCAGGTCGAGCACCTCGAGCTGGTGCGTGAGGTCGAGGAAGGTCGTCGGCTCGTCGAGCAGCAGGACGTCCGGGTCCTGTGCGAGAGCCATCGCGATCCACACCCGCTGCCGCTGGCCGCCCGAGAGCTCGTCGACGTGCCGGTCGGCGAGATCGGTGGTCCCGGTGGCCGCGAGGGCCTGCGCCACGACGTCGTCGTCCTGGCTGCTCCAGCGCTCGAGCCAGCCGTGGTGCGGGTGCCGGCCGCGGCCGACGAGATCCGCCACGCTCAGACCGTCCGGGGCGACCGGGTCCTGCGGCAGCATCCCGACCGAACGTGCGAACGCGCGCGACGGCAGCCCGGCGACGTCCGCGCCGTCGAGCAGCACGGTCCCGCCCAGGGGACGCAGCGCCCGCGCCAGCGTCTTGAGCATCGTGGACTTGCCGCACGCGTTCGCGCCCACGACGACGGTCACCGCACGCCTCGGGACGGCCAGGTCCAAGCCGTCGACGACGACGCGGCCCGCGTAGCCGGCGCGCAGCGCGCGCGCCTCCAGCGTCGGGGCGCGGTGGGTGGGTCCGCTGGTCATGAGCGCACTCCTCGAGCGAGCAGCCAGAGCAGGTACGGGGCACCGACGGCGCCCGTGACGACGCCGGTCGGCAGCGCGACGCCGGGCAGCGCGTGCTGGGCGAGCAGGTCGGCGGAGAGGACGAGCACGGCACCGACCGCCGCGACCGCCGGCAGCGCGGGCGCGCCGGTACGAACCAGGCGACGGGCGAGAGGAGGGGCGACGAGCGCGACGAAGCCGAGCGGGCCCACGACCGCCGTCGCGCCCGCGACGAGGACGACGGCCACGGCCAGCAGCCCGGCCCGGGTCCGCTC
>JAEZZV010000088.1 GCA_023418375.1 Actinomycetes bacterium
TCGCAGCCCCTGGCCACGGGCCTCGCGGTGCTCGCGGCACTGGCTCTCGGCATCCCGGCCACGACGGCGGGGACGCTCGCGCCCGTCGAGCTCGCCGTGGTGGTCCTCACGCCGCTCGCCGCGTTCGAGGCCGTCGGGTTGGTGCCGATGGCGGCCGTCTCGCTGCTGCGGTCGCGCGCGGCGGCCCGCCGGGTCCTCGACCTGCTCGACTCCCCCGCCGCCGCCCCGACGGCCCCCGGCACGCCCGACGAGGGGCCGACGACCGTCGCAGGGTCGGACCGGCTGGTCGCGCGCGGGCTGGCCTGCGGGTGGCCTGGGCGCACGGCGGTCGTCGTGGGCCTGGACCTCGAGGTCGGGCCGGGGCGCAGCGTCGCCGTGGTGGGCCCGAGCGGCGTCGGCAAGACGACGGTCCTCGTCACGCTCGCCGGGCTGCTCCCGCCGGTGGCCGGCACCGTCCGCGTGGAGGGCGTGGACCCCGCCGCGCTGGACCGGGAGGACGCCGCCCGCCTCGTCGCGTTCTGCGCGGAGGACGCCCACGTGTTCGACACCTCCGTGCTCGAGAACCTCCGCGTCGCCCGCGGCGACGTGACGCCCGACGAGGCGGCGGCGACGCTGACCGCCGTCGGCCTCGGCGCGTGGCTCGACGGCCTGCCGGACGGCCTGAACACCGTGCTGGGCTCGGATGCCGCCCGGGTGTCGGGCGGCGAGCGCCGTCGGCTGCTGCTGGCCCGGGCGCTCCTGTCGCCCGCCCGGGTGCTGCTGCTGGACGAGCCGACGGAGCACGTCGACGCGGGCGCTGACGAGCTGCTCGCCGCGCTCCTGGACGGCACGCTGGCGGGCGGGCGCGGCGTCGTCGTCGTGACGCACCGGCCGGGTGGCCTCGCCGCCGCGGACGAGGTGATCCTGCTGGACGAGACGGGTACCGTGCGGGCACGAGGTCGGCACGAGACGCTCGCTGCGAGCGGCGCCTACCAGGCGGAGGAGTGGCGATGAGCACGCAGACGGGCCAGCGCGACGCCAAGGGCGGTCGCGGCGACCGCCGCGAGGGCTCCTTCGCCGCCGCGGACCTCCTCCAGGCGGCCCTCGGCCTGGCCTCGGACCTCGACCTCCCCACGGTCCTCCAGCGCTTCGTGGCGGCGAGCGCCAACCTCACCGGCGCGGCTTTCGCGGCCATCAACGTGCTCGACGCGCGGGGTCGCTCGACGACCTTCGTGCACTCCGGCGTCGACGAACGGCTGTCCAGCATGATCGGTCGGTCGCCGCACGCCATCGGCGTCCTCGGGGCGATCCCCTCCCACGGGACGCTGCGGCTCGACGACCTGACCCACCACCCCGCGTTCAAGGGCTTCCCCGCCAACCACCCGAAGATGGGCCCGTTCCTCGGGACGGCCGTGCGGGTCCGCGACCGGGTCTTCGGGTACCTCTACCTGTCGGACAAGCCCGGTGGCTTCTCGGACGACGACGACGACATCGTCCTCACGCTGGCCGCCGCGGCGGCGGTCGCGATCCAGAACGCCCAGCTCTACGCCGCGTCCGAGCGCCGCGAGCACTGGCTGCGCGCCGGTCAGCAGATCACGACGATGCTGCTGTCGGGCGCCGAGCAGGAGGAGGTGCTCGCCCAGATCGCGGCGTCGTCGCGCGAGGTCGCGCGGGCGGACACCGCGGCGCTCGTCCTGCCCGGCATGGGCGACTCGCTGGTGATGGAGATCGTCGACGGCGAGGGCGCGGACGAGCTCATCGGCACGGTGATGCCGCCCGACGGCCGTGCCCAGACCGTGCTGCGGGACGGCAACGGCCTGCTCGTGGACTCCCTCCACCGCGCCCGCGCGATGCGTGTGGACGCGATGCGCCGGTTCGGGCCGGCCCTGTACGCGCCGATGCAGGCCGACGGGCGCGGCGTCGGCGTGCTCGTGCTGCTGCGCCTGGTCGGCTCCCAGCCGTTCGGCCGCTCGGACCTGGCGACGGCGGAGTCCTACGCCGCGCAGGCGGCCCTGGCCCTCGTCCTGGCCGAGGCGCGCCACGCGCAGGACGTCGCCGCCCTGCTGGACGAGCGCGAGCGGATCGCGCGCGACCTGCACGACCTGGCCATCCAGCAGCTGTTCGCCACGGGCATGCAGCTCGAGACCGTGCGCCGTCGGGCCGCGCGCGGCGTGGACCCGTCGGAGCTGACGGGCATCGTCGAGGACGCGCTCGACAACGTCGACGCGACGGTGCGCCAGATCCGCTCGATCGTGCACGCGCTGCGCGACCCCGACGCCGACGCGCCGCTCGCCGAGCGTCTGCGCCGAGAGGCGTCGCTCGCCCGGACCGGTCTGGGCTTCGCGCCGTCCCTGGTCATCACGCTCGACGGCCGCGTCCTGGACTCGGCCGAGTCTCTCGAGGGCGACGCCGGCCTCCTCGACGACCGCGTGGGCGAGGACATGTCCGACGACGTCGTCGCGGTCGTGCGCGAGGGTCTGGCGAACGCCGCCCGGCACGCCCAGGCGACCGGCGTCACGGTGCGCGTCGAGGTCGAGGGCGAGGACATCGCCGGCCGCGTCGTGGTCGAGGTGGAGGACGACGGCGCGGGCCTGCCGGCCGAGCGCGACCGGAAGTCCGGCACCGACAACCTCGCCGCGCGCGCGCGGCGACACGGCGGCACGTTCTCGCTCGGCACGACCGACGAGGGGCGCGGCACGCTCCTGACGTGGTCCGCGCCGCTGGCCGGCGGCCGCCAACGCGGCTGACCCCGGCGCGATCCCGCCCCGGCCACCGGCCCCTGTGGCGTCACACCGGCCCCATCGGCCACATGAGTCACACGTGCGGCGGTGGGTGCTCGGCGCTCACGCCGCCCAGTCGCCGAGCGCGCCCTCGAGGGCCCCGAGCGTCGCGTCCAGGAGGGACCACCGGTCGTCGTCGGGGCAGCCGCGGTCGACCCAGCGCAGGCAGGCTGCGTCGAGGAACCCGAAGTAGCCCCACAGCGCGTACTCGTGGCGCACGGTGCTGCTCGGCGCGAGGAGGCCGCGCAGGCGTTCGACGTACTCCTCGCGGGCGTCCCGGCGGATCCGCGCGGCGACGTCGGGTTCGAGCCCGCCGCGTTGCAGGGGCGAGGCCCAGCCCGTCGGGTGTGCGGCGACGTGGTCGAGGTAGACGAGCGTCGTGGCGCGCAGGCGGTCACGGACGGGCACGCCGTCGGACAGGTCGGCGAGGGCCGCCGCCTGCCGTGCGAGCAGGTCGGCGAGGGCGCGCCGCAGCACCTGGGCGTAGAGCTCGGGCTTGCCCGCGAAGTACCGGTACACCAGGGCCTCCGAGGCACCCGCCCCCGCGGCGACGGACGCGATGGAGACCTCGTCGTACGGCGCGGCCGCGAAGGCGTGAGCCGCCGCGGCCAGGATCGCCTCGCGACGTTCCTCGGGGTCGAGCCGTTGCCTGGGGTTCCTGTCTGTACGAGGCACGGTTGTCATCCTAGCCCTTAGTGAACTACCCTCACTAGTGTTAGTGAACATGACTCACTAGGAGGCGCGCCGACCGTGACCGATGCTCGCGTGTGGTGGCACGTGTATCCGCTGGGCTTCACCGCCGCCCCGGGCGGCCGGGGCGCCGGACGGGACCTCCCCCGCCTGCGCCACCTCCTCCCCTGGCTCGACCACGCTCGCGACCTCGGCGCGACCGGCCTGCTGCTCGGCCCGGTCTTTGACTCCGTGACGCACGGCTACGACACCCTCGACCACCTGAGGATCGACCCGCGCCTGGGGACCGAGGGCGACCTCGACGCGCTCGTCGCCGGCTGCCACGAGCGCGGCCTGCAGGTGGCGCTCGACGGCGTCTTCAACCACGTCAGCGACCAGCACCCGGTCGTCGTCCGGGCGCGCGAGGCCGGCTTCGAGGGGCCCGATGCCGCGTGGCTGCGCCTCGAGCACACGGCCGACGGCCCGCGGCCGCGGGTCTTCGAGGGGCACGCCTCGCTCGTCGAGCTCGACCACCGGAACCCCGAGGTGGCCGCGTACGTGGCGGGGGTGATGAACCACTGGCTCGACCGCGGGGTCGACGCCTGGCGGCTGGACGCCGCGTACGCCGTCGCGCCGGAGCTCTGGGCGCCCATCCTGGCCGAGGTCCGCGCCCGGCACCCGCAGGCATGGGTGTTCGGCGAGGTGATCCACGGCGACTACGCCGACGTCGTCGCGCGCTCCGGCATGGACTCCGTGACCCAGTACGAGCTCTGGAAGGCGACGTGGTCGAGCATCGCCGACCGCAACTTCTTCGAGCTCGACTGGACGCTGACCCGGCACAACGGCTTCCTGGCGACGTTCGTGCCGCAGACGTTCGTCGGCAACCACGACGTGACGCGCATCGCGACGACGCTCGGGCCGGACGGCGCGGTCCTCGCCCTGGCGGTCCTCATGACGGTCGGCGGCGAGCCGTCGGTCTACTACGGCGACGAGATGGGCTGGACCGGTGTCAAGGAGCACCGCGCCGGCGGTGACGACGCCATCCGGCCGGCCTACCCGGCCGACCCGGCGGCTCTGCACGGCGACGCGCGCGTGCACCGGGCCCACCGCGATCTGATCGCCCTGCGCCGCGCACGGCCGTGGCTGCGAGGGGCGACCACCGAGACGGTCGAGCTCACGAACACCCGCTACCGCTACCGGTCGGTCGGCGCCGACGGCGCTGCAGCGCTCGAGGTCGAGCTCGACGTCGCCGCCACCCCACGCGCGACGGTCCGGGCGGACGACGGCGCGGTCCTGTGGGAGTCCGTCGCCTGACCGGCGGATGTACGACCGGTCGCGCCTGCGGGCGGCACCGATGCCTCAGACTGCGAGCATGACGTCTGCGGACTGGGGGGTCGATCTGCCCGAGCTGCACGTCCCGGGCACGAGGCCCCGCTGGGACCCCGTCGACTCGGACGAGCCCGGCGACCTCCCGGTGGTGGCCGCGGCTCGGGCCCTGGGGTGGGAGCCGGCGCACGAGGCGCCGCTCTGGTGCTTCCTGCCCGCCGTCTGGGAGCACGGGTCGCGGGCGTGGGTGCAGGACCGGCGGATCAGGCATGCCCGCGTCGTCTGCGACGCGGGCCCGCCTCGCACGGTGCCGTGGTCCACCTGGGACTACGCCGACCTCGAGGCCGACACCAACGCCCTCCTCGCGGGGTGCGGACTGCCCCCGCGGCCCTTCGGGCGGCTGTGGCTGCTCCGGCCACCCCCTGGGTTCGGCTCGATGGACGAGGTCCTCGACCACCTCAGCGACCACGCGGTCGCGTCGGGCGAGGAGATCGTGGTCACGCCGGGCTTCGTGCGCGTCGTGGCCGACGAGGTGCACCGCCTGTTCAGCGCCCGCTGAGCCCGCCCCGTGCCCCGCCGGTCGTCGGGCTCAGTCGCCCGGCTCTCCACCCATGGCTCGCCGGCCTTCCTGAGCCCGGCGGGCTGCGCCGATCGTCGTCGGGCTCAGTCGCCCGGCTCGCTGCGCCAGGCGGAGTGCTTGCGGCCCGCGACCCACGCCGCGACCTGCGTACGGCGCTGCAGGCCCATCTTGCTGAGCAGCGACGTGATGTGGTTCTTGACCGTCTTCTCCGCGACGCCGAGCCGCTCGGCGATCTCGCGGTTCGACATGCCCTCACCGATGAGGTCGAGCACCTTGCGCTCGCTCGGCGTGAGGTCGACGGTCGGGTCGTCGTGGTCCGCGCGGCGCCGGGTCACCGTGCGCTCGTCGAGCAGGGTGCGGCCCGCGTTGACGGACTTGATGACATCGGCGATCTCCGCGCCGCGTACGCTCTTGAGCAGGTAGGCGGCGGCGCCGGCCTCGAGCGCGGCGGCCAGCGCGTCGTCGTCGTCGAAGGACGTCAGGACGACCGACCGGGTCTCCGGGAGCTGCTCGCGCAAGGCGTGCATGAGGTCGATGCCGGTGCCGTCGGGGAGCTGGAGGTCGACGAGGACCACCTGGGGGCGCACGAGCGCCGCGCGCCGGATGCCCTCGGCGACCGAGCCGGCCTCCGCCACGACGGACATGCCCTCGGAGCGGTCCACCACCTCTGCGATCCCGCGCCGGACGACCTCATGGTCGTCAACGATCATGACGGCGATGTCCCCGGCGCGGTCGGAGTTGTTTGCCACGCTCCGCATCCTAGAGAACTCCGCCGCCAGGTGGGACCAGGCGTGCCGCCCGCGGGGCGCGTTGACACTGCGGGCACCGGTAGGAGGACCGGTTCATGAAGGCCTCACGCACCAGCGGCGTGCCGCAGCGCGCGCACGGCCGGCCCTCCTGACCGTAGGCGGACAGCGACCGGTCGAAGTACCCCGACTGACCGTTCACGTTCACGTACAACGCGTCGAAGCTGGTCCCCCCGGCCACGAGCGCCTCGCGCATGACCTCCCCCGCCGCGTCGAGCAGCGCCACCAGCCGGCCCCGGCGCAACGTCGCCGTGGGGGTCGCCCAGTGGACGCGGGCCCGCCACAGCGCCTCGTCGGCGTAGATGTTGCCGATGCCGGACACCAGGGTCTGGTCGAGCAGCGCCCGCTTGATCCCCGTTCGACGACGGCGCACGGCCGCCTCGAGCGCAGGGCGGTCCAGGTGCGGGTCGAGCAGGTCGCGCGCGATGTGCGCCACCGGCACCGGCACGACGGGCAGGGCGCTCCCCCGCCCGCCCGGGGCACCGTCGGCGGTCGGGAGCACCGGGACGACGGCGAGCGAACCGAAGGTGCGCTGGTCCACGAAGTCGCAGACCACGTCGTCGTCGGCACCCGCCAGGGCGAGCCGCGCGCGTGTGTGCGGCGTCGGCGGCGTCTGGGGTGGCTGGACGAGCAGCTGACCGCTCATGCCCAGGTGCACGAGGAGGACGCCCCGGCCCGGGTCGTCGTCCAGGAGCAGCCACGCGTACTTCCCGCGCCGGACCGCCGCGGTGAGCGTGCGGCCCACCAGACGGGCCTCGAAGTCGTCGGGGCCGCCCTCGTGCCGGCGCACGGCGGACGCCCGCCGCACCTCGACGGACTCGACCGTCCGGCCGACGACGTGCCGGGCGAGGCCCGCGCGGACCGTCTCGACCTCGGGGAGCTCAGGCACCCCGGTGCGTCGGCGCCGCCGCCGGGGCGACGGCCGCCTCGCCGGCACGCTCGCCGGCACCCTCGCCGTCGGGCAGCTCCGCGAGCGCCCGGTAGGCGGCGGCTGCCGCCTCCTGCTCGGCGATCTTCTTCGCCGAGCCCGTGCCCGTGCCCCGGACGGCGCCGTCCAGCACGATCCGCGCCGTGAAGGTGCGTGCGTGGTCGGGGCCGTCGCTCGTCACGTCGTACTCGGGCGCGCCCAGCCCGAGCCGGGCGGCGACCTCCTGCAACGACGTCTTCCAGTCGAGGCCCGCGCCCAGGTCGGCCGCGACGGCCAGCGTCGGGTCGACCAGGCGCTCCACGAGGCCACGGGCGACCTCGATCCCGTGCGTGAGGTACACCGCGCCGAACAGCGCCTCGAGCGTGTCGGACAGGATCGAGTCCTTGCCGCGGCCGCCGGTGGCCAGCTCACCCTTGCCCAGGAGGAGGTACTCGCCCAGGCCCAGGCGCCGGGCGATCGCCGCCAAGGAGCGCTGCGACACCGTCGCCGCACGCATCTTGGCCAGCTCGCCCTCGGACAGGTCCGGGTGCCGGCGGTACAGGGCCTCGGTGACCACGAGCCCCAGGACCGTGTCGCCGAGGAACTCCAGGCGCTCGTTGGTGGGGATCCCCCCCGCCTCGTGGGCGAACGAGCGGTGCGTCAGGGCCAGCACCAAGAGCTCGGGGTCCAGCTGGACCCCGAGCTCGGTGGTGAGCCGCTCGGCTGGCTGGGTCATCGACCCGAGCGAACCGTCAGCGGACCTCGTGCTCGGACTTGAGCGCCTCGACGTACTGGCGGCCGTTGTAGGCGCCGCAGGCGGGGCACGCGGCGTGCGGCAGGCGCGGGGCCTTGCAGCGCGGGCACGTCGTCAGGTCCGCCGCCGTGGTCTTCCACTGCGAGCGACGGGCCCGGGTGTTGGCGCGCGACATCCGGCGCTTGGGAACAGCCACGGTCAGCTCTCCTTGTTGTCGTCGAAGACCCGGCCGAGGTCAGACCACCGGGGGTCGATCGTCTCATGCTTGTGATCCGGTCCCGCCACCGCGAGCCGCTCCCCGCACTCGGGGCACAGCCCCGGGCAGTCGGGGTCGCAGACCGGGCGGAACGGCAGTGCGGGCACCACCGCGTCCCGGACTGCCGGCTCGATGTCGACGTGGTCGCCGACGAGCACCGGGGCCTGCTCCTCCTCGTCGTCGCCATCCGCCGCGGCGGCCTGAGCCCGCTCGGGGTAGACGTACAGCTCCTGGAGCTCGGCGTCGACGTCCTCGACGACCTCCTCCAGGCAGCGCACGCACTCCCCGACGGCCCGGCCCCGGACGGTGCCGGAGACGAGGATCCCCTCCATGACCGCCTCGAGCCGCAGGTCCAGCTCGAGGTCGCTCCCGGCGGGGACGCCGATCACGACGGTACCGAGGTCCTCCGGCGCAGGGACGGTGCGCTGAAGTCGCCGCATGGTCCCCGGTCGGCGGTCGAGGTCGTGCACGTCCAGCACGAGCGGGGAAGAAGTCGGGCGCTCCACAGCGTCAGTCCAAGGTCGAGGGGTCTCGGTCCACGCCATGAGCGGCAGGACCAGCCGCCCATCGTACGGCACACCCACCCCGGACTCCCAACCGGGGGTCAGTCGTCACCCAGGCGCTCGGCGAGCTTCGCCCGTCCCGCCTGCACCTGGGCGACCAGGCGCCCCAGGTCGATCTCGAACTCGGCCAGCCGCCGGTCGCAGTAGTCGTCCGCCTCGCGCCGCAGCCGCGCGGCGGTCGACTCGGCCTCGGCGACCAGGCGGGCCGCCTCCTCTCGCGCGGCGACGACGACGGCGTCGGTGCTCACGAGCTCGGCCGCCCGGGCTCGCGCCCGGGCCACGAGACCCTCGGCCTCGGCGCGCGCACGCTCGCGGACGCCGTCGACCTCGGCCAGCACCTCGTCCGCCGCCTCGATCTCCTCGGGCACCGCCCGCCGGGCCTGCGCGATGAGGTGTGCCACCTCGGTGCGGTTGACGAGCACCGACGTGGACATCGGCATCGCCCGGCCGTGCTCGATCGCCCGCTCGAGGGCGTCGAGCACTCCGGAGAGCGTCTCGTCCCCCGTCGGGCGGGCGTCGTCCGGGATCATCCCCGGCTCGCCTCCCCGGGCGTCCCCAGCCGCTCGCGCACGACGTCGGCCACGCCGGCCGGGACCAGGTCCTCGATCGGTCCACCGTGCCGCGCCACGTCCTTGACCAGCGACGACGCGATGTGGGCGACGGCAGGGTCGGCCGGCAGGAACACGGTCTCCACGCCCAGGTGCCGGTTCATCCACGCCATCGGCAGCTCGGCGTCGTAGTCCCCGCCCGAGCGCAGGCCCTTGACGACGGCCGTCGCGCCCACCTCGCGGCAGAAGTCGACGAGGAGACCGGGCACCTCGGCCGCGCGGACGCCCGGCAGCCCGGCGACCGCGGCGGCGACCAGACCGACCCGCTCGGCAGCCGTCAGGAGCGGGGCCTTGGCGACGTTCGTCGCGACGGCGACGACCACCTCGTCGAAGAGCGCGGCAGCGCGGCGCACGACGTCCAGGTGGCCCAGGGTCACCGGGTCGAAGGAGCCCGGCACGACGGCGATGCTCACCCGGTCACTGTAGGCGCAGCCGGGCGGGCGCGGCCTCACGCGCGCTCGGCGTACCAGAGGACCGTCTCGCCGTACCGTTTCTCACCCACGCGCACGACGCCGTCCGGCCAGGTGGGCTCCGGCGTGCGGACCGTGCGCTCGACGACGAGCACCGCCCCCTCTGCCAGGTGCCGCGCCGCGCCGGCGAGGGCGGTGGCCAGCTCCTCCTCGCCGAGGTCGTACGGCGGGTCGGCCAGCACGAGGTCCACCGGGCCGGTCGCCCGATCGAGGAAGACGGCCACCTTCTGTGCGGCCACCCGGACCTGCCGCAACCCCAACCGGGCCGCGTTGCGCCGGCAGACCTCCGCGGCACGAGCCCCGGCCTCCACGAGCACGACGGTCGCCGCCCCCCGACTCGCCGCCTCGAGCCCGAGCGCGCCGGACCCGGCGTACAGGTCCCACACGGTGGCGCCGTCGAGGACGTCGGCGTGCTCGAGCCGCGAGAAGAGGGCCTCACGCACCCGGTCGCTCGTCGGCCGCGTGCCCGCGGGGGGCACGTCGATCGTCCGACCGCCTGCGGTCCCGGCGATGATCCTCGTCACCGGCCGCCTCCCGTCGACGCCGTCGCGTCCATCGCCCGCTCCATCATCGAGCGGGTGTCGGTGCTGCTCGCGACCGCGACGCAGATGGCGGAAGCGACGACCTGGACGCCGAGGAGCAGGGCCGGCGTCGCGCCCGTGACGAGCGCCACGATCACCGGCACGTGCCCGAGGAAGGCCACGTCCGGCCCACGGGCCACGACGGCTGCAACCCCACCCGGCAGCGCGCCCATCGGGGTGGCGACGAGCGGTCCGCCCCAGTCGGGCGCCGGGCGGAAAGCCGCGCGCACCGCGGCCGCCGCCCACACGGGTGTGGCGAGCGCGCCGAGCAGCAGCCAGCGACCGAGCCCACCGCCCCACCAGCCGCCGACCGCCGCGTAGGCCGCCGCCGACCACGCCAGCATCGCCGCCCCGGGCACGACCATGTGCAGCCGCCGCACGGCCCGGTCGGACAACGGGAGGAGGCGGTCGACGGCCGGCTGCATCTCCGCGCGCCGCGCTGCCTCGGCCGTCGCTGTCATCGCGACGTACCCCACCACGAGGACCACGAGGACGAACGCCCCGGGGCCGGCGAGCTCGGGTGTCCGCGCGACGGCGACTGGCACGGCCGCCGCGACGACCACCTGCACGAGGTGCCGCACCGACCGCAGGAGGACGAGCGAGTCGGCCACGACCACCGCGACGGAGGGTCCGTGCACGTGGCGGAACCGCCATCGGCGGCGCCTGCGCGCCGGGCTCGTGGCGTCGGTGAGGGCCCGACCGAGCTCACGCGAGTCGAGCGACACGAGCGCACCCGCCGCCTGGGCGGCCACGGAGCCGCTCTCGCGGAGCGACCGGGCGGCCAGCTCGCCGAGTCGCACGTCGAGCAGCAGGGCTGTGGTCACCGCGGCCGCGGCGAGCACCCCGAGCGCGACCGGCGGGACGGCGACGGTCGTCGGCAGCCGGCCACCGGCGAGGGTCACCCCGAGCGCCACGACCGGGACGAGGCCGAGCAGGAGGTCCCCGACCAAGGCGACCCGGCGACGACTCACCTGCGCGCTCTGCGCCACGCCCGCGAGCAGGACGACGAGCACGGCGGCGAGCGCTCCGGCGACGCTCGCGAGCACGACGTGACCCACGTCCCGGTCGGCGACGATGCCGGCGTCGAGGATGCCGACCACGACGGCCGCGACAGCGCCGGCGAGCAGCGGCAACCGGCGCGCCGTCGGACGGAGCAGTCCGCGGCGGTCCACGGGCGTCCCGAGCAGCCACGTCGCCTCGGCGCCGCCCACACCGACGGGCCCGAGGCGACCCGCCAGCGACACGACGAGGCCGAGCCCCGCGAGGAGCAGCCACGGGACCGCCGAGGCGACGCCCGGGCCGTCCGGGACCACGGCATGCGCCGGTGGCTCCAGCACCGAGCGCAGGCTCTGCGCCGACCCGAACGCCATCGCGAGTCCGATCACGCCCGTCACGGCGGCGTAGTACAGGTCGTTCATCACCTCGCCGAGGCTGCCTCGGCTGGCGTGCCGTCGACCGGTCCGGACCACCCACCGGCGCAGTGCACGGCCCGACGGTGGGGCGCCCACCTCCGGGCCGACGAGTGTGGGAGCCGTCATGCCGGGGTGCTCCGCAGGGCGGCGACCGCCTGCACGGGAGAGAGCACCGGGCACTCCTGGTCGCCGACCAGCACCGCGCGGTCGGCCACCGCGAGGACGAGGTCCGGGTCGTGCGTCGCCAGGAGGACCGCGACACCCGCGGCCTTCTCGGCCTGCAGCCGCTCCGTGAGCGACTCCCGCATGGACGTGTCCAGGCGCTGCTCCGGCTCGTCGAGCACCAGCAGCGCGCGCGGGCGGGCGAAGGCCGAGGCGAGGAGCAGCCGTCGACGCTGGCCGGACGAGAGCGCCGTCGGCATCGACACGGCCTCGTCCCAGAGCCCGAAGTCCTCGAGCAGCCCGTCGACGACGGCATCGGCCTCCGCGACTCCGTGCCCACGCGCAACCAGGTCGAGGTGCTCCCCGACGGTCAGCGCCGGGAACCACGCGTCGTCGTCGAGGACGCTGGCGACGGCGCGGCGGAAGTCGGCGGAGCGCTCGTCGACGGGGGCTCCGAGGACCGTCACCGTGCCCGACATCGGGGCGAGCAGGCCCAGGACCGCACGCAGCACAGTCGACTTGCCCGAGCCGTTCGGGCCGACCAGCGCGACGGCCTTCCCCGGCCGGAGCGTGAAGCTCACCGGGGCGCACACGGGGGCGGCCCCGTACCCGACCTCGAGCGCGCGGGCGCGGACGGCATCTGCGGGAGGCACGCCGTCAGCGTAGGCGGACCGCGCACCGCGGGGCGGGACCCGACGGCTCAGGTGCGCTCGAGGAACTCCTCGCGGCGCGGGTCCAGCCAGTGCTCGATGGCCGCGGCCAGGGCGGGGTGCGCCTCGAGCCCGGGGTCGGCCGACACGACGGCCGCGGCGTCCTCGCGGGCCTGCGCGATGACGTCGGCGTGCCGCACGACGCGCAGCAGGCGCAGCGAGCTGCCGCCCGACTGGGAGGCGCCGAGCACGTCGCCCTCGCGGCGCAGCTCGAGGTCCACGGCGGCGATCTCGAACCCGTCGGTGGTGCGGGCGAGCGTCTGCACGCGCGTCGCGGCGTCGGTGTCCTCGGGGGCCGAGGAGACGAGCAGGCACAGCCCCGGGTCGGTGCCACGGCCGACGCGCCCGCGCAGCTGGTGGAGCTGGGACAGGCCGAACCGGTCCGCGTCGAGGATCACCATGACCGTGGCCTCCGGCACGTCCACGCCGACCTCGATGACGGTCGTCGCCACGAGGACCTGGATGTCGCCGCGCGCGAACCGGGCCATCACGTCGTCCTTCTCGGCGCCCGACATCCGCCCGTGCAGCGCCGCGACGCGCACCCCCGCGAGCGCGGGCAGTGCGGCGAGCTCGTCGACCACCTCCAGCACCGCCCGCAGCGGGCGCCGCCGCTCCGCCTCGCCGAACAGGAGGCCGTCCTCGTCGGTCACGAGGTCGGCATCGTCGGCCGGGGCGGCGTCCGCCGGGTCGTCCGCGCTGATCCGGGGGCAGACTACGTACACGCGGTGGCCCGCCTCGACCTCGTCCCGGACACGCCGCCACGTGCGGTCGAGCCAGGCGGCGTTGCCTGCGGGCACGACGTGCGTCGTCACGCCCGCGCGGCCGCCGGGCAGGTCGGTCAGGGTCGAGACCTCCAGGTCGCCGAACACCGTCATCGCGACCGTGCGCGGGATCGGCGTCGCGGTCATCACCAGCAGGTGCGGGGTCGCGCCCGACCGCTGGCGGAGCCGGTCGCGCTGCTCGACGCCGAACCGGTGCTGCTCGTCGACGACGACCAGCCCCAGGTCGGCGAACTGCACGTGCTCGCCGAGGAGCGCGTGCGTCCCGACGACGATGCCGGCCCGGCCCGAAGCGGCGTCCAGCAGCGCCTCGCGCCGCTGCGCGGCCGTCTGCGAGCCCGTGAGGAGCACGACACGCGTCGCTACCTCCGCGCCGCCGAGCATGCCTTCCTCGGCCAGCGGGCCCAGGAGCGACCGCAGGGTCCGCAGGTGCTGGGCCGCCAGGACCTCGGTCGGCGCGAGCAGGGCCGCCTGGCCGCCGGAGTCCACGACCTGGAGCATCGCGCGCAGGGCGACGACCGTCTTGCCGGACCCGACCTCGCCCTGGAGCAGCCGCTGCATCGGCCGCGGCGCGGCGAGGTCCGCCGCGACCTGGTCGCCGACGGCGCGCTGACCTGGCGTGAGCGTGAAGGGCAGCCGCTCGTCGAAGGCGGCGAGCAGCCCCGGCCGGCCGCCGGGCGCACCCGGTCGGGCGACCGCCTCGGCCTCGGC
>JAEZZV010000129.1 GCA_023418375.1 Actinomycetes bacterium
GGGTCGCCCCGGCGTGCGCGCGAGGCAGGGCGGCGTCGGGACGGCGCTCATGCGACCTCCAGGGTGCGACGTGATCCGGGCATGACGGGCAGGCGGCGCAGCCACAGGGCGATCCCGTGGACGTGGATGAGTGCGGTCACGCGCAGAGGCATGACGGCGTGACGCAGGGCCGTCCGGAGGACGGCGCGGGGCGTGGCGGGCAGCACGGCTCCGGACACCCCGGCGTCGACCACCGGGGCGCCGTCGACGAGCAGCCGGATCGACACAGCGGCCTCCTCCTCGTCCAGGACCAGGCGCATCCGGTAGGTCCCGGTGACGGGGTTGAACGGGGAGACGTAGAACTCCTTGGGTACCACGGCGCGCCCGGTGGTGTCCGGTCGGACGAGGTACGCGTGCCGCCCGCCGTAGGTGTTGTGCACCTCGGCGACGACGGCGACCACGGTGCCGTCGGGACGCAGCACCCAGAACGCCGACATCGGGTCGAACACGTGCCCGAGCGCCCGCGCGTGCGCCAGCATCAGGATCCGGTCGTCCGGCGCCACCGCGACGCCCCGCGCCGCGCAGAACCGCACGACGTCGCCCCGCAGGCCGCCGCCCGCGCGCCCGCCGTCCAGGTGGTCGGCCTCGTCGAAGCGGGCGAGCCAGGACAGCGGGCGCCGGTACCGGGGGAGCGCGTCGACGTCGACGAGCCACGTGTAGTGGCGGTAGGTGAACGTGTGCGTCAGCGGCCGCCGCCGGGTGTGCGTCACCGAACCGACGACGAGCGCCGGGGTCGGCGGGGCGCTCACCCTCACCAGGCACCGCCGAGCCGCTCGGCGGCCTGCACACCCGAGCGGGCGCCGTCCTCGTGGAAGCCCCAGCCCAGGTGCGCCCCGGCGAAGGCGAGGCGGGGCCCGCCGGCCGTCCGCAGCCGCTCGGCCGCTGCCACGGCGGACGAGGTGAAGACCGGGTGCCGGTAGGTCATCTCGGCCACGACGGCCACGGGGTCGACCCAGTCGCGGGCGTTCAGGGTGACCACGAGGTCGTCGGCCGTGTCGAGGCCCTGCAGGTGGGTCATCCAGTAGCTCACCAGGACACGGGAGGCGCCGGTGTCGCACGTGACCTTGTGGTAGTTCCAGGACCCGCGGGCGCGCCGGTTGTCGGGAAGCACGGAGCCGTCCCGGTGCAGCCAGGTCGTGTTGGCCGAGTAGCCGATGGCGCCGAGGTCGGCCTTCTCCTGCGGGGAGGCGTCGGCGAGGATGGCCAGCGCGTCGTCGGCGTGCGTGGCGATGACGACCTGGTCGAAGTGCAGCGCGCCGCCGTCGCGCGTGCGGATCTCGACGTGGTCGTCCTCGCGCGTGACGGCGACCACCGGGCTGGCGGCCCGCACGTCCCCGAGCACCGCGGCGATGCGCTCGACGTAGGTGCGCGAGCCGCCGACGACCGTGCGCCAGGTGGGGGAGCCCCCGACCGTGAGCATCCCGTGGTTCTCGAGGAACCGGAACAGGTGCTCGGCGGGGTAGTCGAGTGCGTCCCCGTCGCCGGAGGACCAGACGCACGCGACCAGCGGCACGGCGAAGTGCTCGACGAAGAAGCGCGAGTACCGGCCCTGCTCGAGGAACTCGCCCCAGGTGAGGTCCGGCGGGCGCTCGGCGAGGACGGCGCGTGCGCGGCGGTGGAACCGGGGCACCTCGGCGAGCATCCGCAGGTAGCGCGGGTCGCCGAGTCGTCGCCGCTGCGCGAAGAGCCCACGCGCCCCCCGCGCCCCCGCGTACTGCAGGCCGCACTCGGCGCAGGTGACGCTCATCGACATCTCGGTCGGGCGCGTCTCGACGCCGAGCTCGCGGAAGAGGCGCAGGAGCGTGGGGTAGGTGCGCTCGTTGTGGACGATGAAGCCCGAGTCGACGGCGATCCGCCCGCCCTCGGTGGTCGCGACGTCGTGGGTGTGGGCGTGCCCACCGAGCCGGTCGTCGGCCTCGAAGAGCGTGACGGCATGGGTGAGGCGCAGGACGTAGGCGGCTGTGAGGCCGGAGACCCCGGAGCCGATGACGGCGACCGTGGGCCGGTCCGCGCGCGTTGACGCTTCCATGCGAGGGCTCCGTCCAGCGTTTGTCCAATGTTGCTGGCGAGGCTAGGCAGGGGCTTGCGCGGTCGTCAAGTGTTTGTCTAAGGTTTGAGCACCCGGTTGTCCAACGTTCGCGGGAGGGAGTGCAGATGATCGTCGTCACCCGGGAGGTACGCACGAGGGCGACTCCCCGCGCGGTCTTCGCCTATCTCGCGGACTTCACCACCACCGCCGAGTGGGACCCGGGCACGGTCCGCACGGTGCGCCGGTCCGGCGACGGCGGGGTCGGCACCGTCTACGACAACACGTCCTCGTTCAACGGCCGCACGACCGAGCTCACGTACACGGTCACGGAGCACCTGGCCCCGCGGCGCATCACGCTGCGCGGGGAGAACGCGACCCTCCTGGCCGTCGACACCATCACCGTGGAGCCGCACGACGGCGGCAGCCTGGTGCGCTACCAGGCGACGTTCCGGTTCCGGTCGCTGCCGCTCCGGCTCGCCGCGCCGTTCCTGCGGCCCGCCTTCCGTAGGCTCGGCGACGAGGCCGAGGCGGGCATGCGCGCGGCGCTGGCCAAGCTCTGAGGCGCCGGTGCGCCGCCCGGCGCCCCGCGACCTGGACCGGAGGGGTCCGTGTACACCATCAAGCACGCAGCTGAGCTGACGGGTGTCCCCGTCGCGACCCTGCGTGCGTGGGAACGGCGGTACTCCGTCGTGAGCCCCCAGCGCACCGACGGCGGCTACCGGCTCTACGACGACGACGCCCTCGACCGGCTCCGCGCGATGCGCGACCTCGTCGACGCGGGCTGGGCGCCACGGCAGGCGGCCGACGAGGTCCGCGCCCGGCGCCTGGCCCTCGGCGAGCCCGTCGCCGCCGACGCAGCGCAGTCGTCGCCCGGTGGTGCCGGTCTGCGGGCACCGGCCGTCGTGCCGGCCGCGGCCCTCGCGTCCGCCGGGCCGGACGACGACCTGGTCGTCGCGTGCCGCACGCTCGACCCCCTGCGGGTGTCCGCCGTGCTGGACCAGCGGTTCGCGCGGGGCTCGTTCGAGTCCGTCGTCGACGACTGGCTGATGCCCGCACTCTCGGCCGTCGGGCACGCCTGGGAGCGCGGCGAGGTCTCCACGGCGGCCGAGCACCTCGTGGCGCACGCGGTGCTGCGCCGGCTCGCCGCGGCCTTCGAGGCCGCCGGCACGGGCACGCGAGGCCCGCGCATCGTCATCGGCCTGCCGCCGGGCGGACGGCACGAGCTCGGTGCGCTCGCGTTCGCCGTCGCCGCCCGACGTGCCGGGCTCGCAGTGACGTACGTCGGCGCCGATCTGCCGCAGGAGAGCTGGCTCGAGGCCGTCACGCACGCCCGTCCGCACGCGATCGTCCTGGCGGTGCCCCGGCCCGAGGACGTGCCCGCGGCGGCGGCGGTCATCGAGGCGGTCCGGCAGGCCCGGCCCGACCTGCGGATCCTCGTCGGCGGCGGCGCCCAGGACGCCGACGGCCTGCCCGCGCCCGCCCTGGGTCACCGCATCGGCGATGCGGCCGACCGCCTTGCTCACGCGCTGTCCGGCTCGGCTGACCGCTGACCACCTCGGGTGGCTACGGACCCCCCGGGGTGGTCGTCCTCGGCGCTCCGGATGCGATCTTGGGCGCCGTCCGTAGCCTCGGGAGCATGCGGATCGCCTCGGTGGTGCTCGTCCTCTGGCTCCTCGCCGGTGCGCTTGCTGCCGGCCAGCGTGGCTACTTCGGCTCGTCGCCGGAGAACTGCGCGACGGCGGCGACGGTCGCGGTGACCGTCGTCGCCGGCCCGCTCAACTACGTCGGGCTCAACCCCCGCGTCGAGTGCCCGGAGCTGCCCCAGCCCTCGCCGTGACCCAGACGGGCGCCTGACGGCGAGGGCCGCCTCTCGACGTGCGGTCGGCCCGGTGCCGCGCGGTGGCCCGCGTCTGGCACAATGGCGGGCTGTACCCGATGTCGTCGGTCCCTCTACCCGGCGGTCGTCGCGTCCCAGGACCTCCCGCGCACCCATCCCCACGGGTCTGCGCGCGGCGGACCGCCCGTCGTGAACCAGGAGAGACCACCACAGTGGCCGTCAAGATCCGTCTCAAGCGCCTCGGCAAGATCCGGGCGCCGTTCTACCGCATCGTCGTCGCCGACTCGCGCACCAAGCGCGACGGTCGCGTGATCGAGGAGATCGGCAAGTACCACCCCACCGAGGAGCCGTCGCTCATCGTCGTCGACTCCGAGCGGGCCCAGTACTGGCTGGGGGTCGGCGCGCAGCCGACCGAGCAGGTGCTCGCGCTCCTCAAGATCACCGGTGACTGGCAGAAGTTCAAGGGCCTGCCGGGCGCCGAGGGCACCCTGAAGGTCAAGGGCGCCGCGCCCGACGCCGCCGCCGCGATCAAGGCCGCCGCCGACGCCGCAGAGAAGGCGAAGGCGAAGGCGTCGGAGGCCAAGGCGAAGGCCGCCGAGCCCGCTGCCGAGCCTGAGCCCACC
Source organism: Actinomycetes bacterium (assembly GCA_023418375.1). Classification (GTDB taxonomy): domain Bacteria; phylum Actinomycetota; class Actinomycetes; order Actinomycetales; family Cellulomonadaceae; genus Actinotalea. The sequence goes on from JAEZZV010000129.1 coordinate 4,529, forward strand.
GAGTCCGAGGCCGCCGAGGCCACGGAGGAGCAGGCCTGATGCTCGCGGACGCGCTCGACCACCTCGTCCGCGGGATCGTCGACCACCCGGACGACGTGCGGGTCACCTCGCGGACGTTGCGCCGCGGGCACCTGCTCCAGGTGCGCGTGCACCCGGAGGACCTCGGGCGCGTCATCGGGCGCGGCGGCCGTACCGCCCGCGCACTCCGCACGGTGATGGGCGCCCTGTCGTCCACACCCGTGCGGGTCGACGTCGTGGACGGCGACCGGCACTGACGCCCGCGTGCCCGCCGACGCGGGCGCGACGAAGAACCGCGACCGTGGCCCGGCCCCTACCCTGGGGCCGGGCCACCGTCGTGTCCGGCCCACGAGGAGGACCATGCAGCTCACAGTGGCGACGATCGGACGGGCCCACGGGCTCAAGGGCGAGGTCGCCCTCGACCTGCGCACCGAGGCGCCCGAGGACCGGCTCGCCCCCGGGACGGTGCTCGCCACCGAGCCCGCCGGACGGGGCCCCCTGACGGTGGAGCGCACGCGCGTCCAGTCCGGGCGCTGGTTCGTGCACTTCCGCGAGGTGGGGGACCGGACCGCCGCGGAGGCTCTCCGCGGCGTGCAGCTGGTCGTCGAGGCGCCGGCGTCCGACGAGGACGACGCCTGGTACCCGCACGAGCTCGTCGGCCTGCGCGCGGAGCTGGCCGACGGGACGCCCGTCGGCCAGGTGATCGGGCTGGAGCACCTGCCCGCCCAGGACGCGCTCCTCGTCCGGGAGCCGGACGGCGCCCGGACCCTCGTGCCCTTCGTTCGTGCGATCGTGCCGGTGGTCGACGTCGCCGGCGGCCGGGTCGTCCTCGACCCGCCGGCCGGCCTGCTCGCCGCGGACGCCGGTGCCGCGCTGGTGGACCCGCCGCGGCCGGAGGCCTGAACGGTGCGCGTCGACGTCGTCACGATCTTCCCGGACTACCTCGCCCCGCTCGGGCTGTCGCTCGTGGGCAAGGCCCGCGAGTCGGGCCTGCTCGACGTGCGGGTGCACGACCTTCGCGAGTGGACCGCCGACCGGCACCGCACGGTGGACGACACCCCGCTCGGTGGAGGGGCGGGCATGGTCATGCGACCGGACGTGTGGGGCGAGGCCCTGGACGACGTGCTCGGCGACGCGTCGGGAGACGTCGAGCTGCTCGTCCCCACGCCGTCCGGCGAGGTCTTCACCCAGCGCACGGCCGAGCGACTGGCGGGGCGCGGCCGGCTGGTCGTGGCCTGCGGCCGGTACGAGGGCATCGACGCCCGCGTCGTCGAGCACTACCGCGGCCGGGGCGTGGCGGTCACCGAGGTCTCCATCGGCGACTACGTGCTGAACGGGGGCGAGGTGGCGGCGCTCGTCGTCGTGGAGGCCGTCGCCCGCCTGCTGCCGGGCGTGCTCGGCAACCCGGACTCGCTCGCGGAGGAGTCGCACGGGGCGTCCGGGCTGCTCGAGTACCCCGTGTACACACGCCCGGTCGAGTGGCGTGGCCTCGCCGCCCCGGACGTGCTGCTGTCCGGCCACCACGCCAACATCGCCCGGTGGCGGCGCGACCGGGCTCTGGAGCGCACGGCCGAGCGTCGGCCGGACCTGCTGGCCGCGCTCCGTCCGGACGAGCTCGACCGGCACGACCGCCGGGTGCTCGACGCGTGGCGCCCCGCGCCGGAGGCCGAGGCTCCCTGACATCGTCGACGTGGTCGGCTGTCGGTGGGGGACCTCCGGATGTGGCAGACTGGTCCGCCGGTGTGCGTCGGCCGCGCCTCTGCCACAGGGGAGGCGGACCCGGCCCGGAACGCGCCCAGCTGGACCCGAGACCTCGGCAGCCGCCTCCGGCTGCCCCGATGACGCTCCTGACCTGTGGCAGGGCGGGGAAGCGACGACCATGAACATCCTCGACTCCGTCGACGCAGCATCGCTGCGCGACGACATCCCGCCGTTCCGACCGGGCGACACCATCAAGGTGAACGTCAAGGTCGTCGAGGGCAACCGCTCGCGTATCCAGGCGTTCCAGGGTGTCGTCATCGCCCGCAACGGCGGCGGCGTCCGCGAGACCTTCACGGTGCGCAAGATCAGCTTCGGCGTCGGCGTGGAGCGGACGTTCCCGCTGCACGCCCCGACGGTCGACTCGATCGAGGTCATCACCCGCGGTGACGTGCGTCGCGCGAAGCTCTACTACCTGCGCGCGCTCCGCGGCAAGAAGGCCAAGATCAAGGAGAAGCGGTAGCTCCTCGCGGGTCCCGAACCCGCATGACGGTGCGCCACGGTCCGCTGGGAGCGGGCCGTGGCGTCCCCGTCTTCAGGCGTCGGCCGGGTGAGCGGCCCCTGTCGACGCCGTCGCTCACCGGTCCGCGTGGCACAGTGGAGGCGTGGACCCGGTGACGCCCGACGAGGACCTGGCCCGGCGCCGGCCGGCTGAGAGCGAGACCGAGGCGGCGGCGACGCCGACGCACCATGCCAGGCGGCGCAGCACACTGCGGTCCTGGCTGCGCGAGACCGTGATCATCGTCGCGAGCGCGCTGGTGCTCTCGATCGTCATCAAGACCTTCCTCGTCCAGTCGTTCTTCATCCCCACGGGCTCGATGGAGTCGACGCTCGAGGTCAGCGACCGGGTGCTGGTCTCCAAGCTCGCGCCCGGCCCGCTGGACCTGCACCGCGGCGACATCGTCGTCTTCAAGGACCCCGGCGGGTGGCTCGGACCCGCGCCCGAGGGCCCCGGCGGGCTGCGCGGTGCCGTCTCCGACGCCCTGACGTTCGTCGGCCTGCTGCCGCAGGACGCGGGCGAGCACCTCATCAAGCGCGTCATCGGACTCCCGGGCGACACGGTGGAGTGCTGCGACGGCCAGGGTCGGCTCATCGTCAACGGCGTGCCGATCGACGAGCCGTACATCAACGACGGCGCCCGGCCCAGCGAGATCGAGTTCTCCGTCGTCGTGCCCGAGGGCAGCCTGTGGGTCATGGGCGACAACCGCCAGAACTCCCGGGACTCCCGGTACCACCAGGGCGACCCGGGCGGAGGGGCGATCCCCCTGGACAACGTCGTCGGCGTCGCCTTCGTCACCCTGTGGCCGCTCGACCGGGCGACCGTGCTGCGCAACCCGGGCGACACGTTCGCCGAGGTCCCGTGAGCCGCTGATGCCGCCGCGTCCCGACCTGCGCCACGAGCGGGCCCTGCTGCGCGGGGGCGCCCGGCTCGTCGCCGGCATGGATGAGGTCGGGCGTGGAGCCCTCGCCGGTCCCGTGACGGTCGGTGCGGTCGCGATCGACCTGACGACGCGGGCGTGCCCCAAGGGTGTGGCCGACTCGAAGCTGCTGACCGCGGCCGCGCGGGAGCGCCTGGTGCCTCCGCTGCGGCGCTGGGGTGTGGCGCGCGCCGTCGGGCATGCCTCACCGGCCGAGATCGACGCGCTGGGCATCATCGCGGCGCTGCGGCTCGCGGGCCGTCGCGCCCTCGCCGACCTGGGGGTCGTGCCCGACGTCGTGCTCCTGGACGGTTCGCACGACTGGCTGAGCGCGCCGCGCCAGGAGGGCCTCTTCGAGCTCGGGGGCGCGGTCGCCGAGGCCGTCGCGGAGGAGTCGGCCGCGCACGCGGCGTTCGACGGTGTCGCGGTGCGGACCCGGGTCAAGGCCGACCGCGCCTGCGCCTCGGTGGCCGCGGCCAGCGTGCTGGCCAAGTGCGAGCGCGACGCGCTCATGGTCGGCCTGGCCGCCGAGCACCCTGCCTACTGCTGGGCCGAGAACAAGGGCTACGGCGCGCCCGAGCACCTCGACGCCCTGCGCCTGCTGGGCCCCACCGAGCTGCACCGCCGCAGCTGGCGCCTGCCCCTCGCGGTGGACGCCGGGGCGGTGGACGCCGAGGCGGTGGACGCCGAGGCGGTGGACGCCGTCTCGGGGTACGCCGTGTCGGCGGACGCGGGGCCGGCGGACCCGGGCGCGACTGGCGGTGCGCGGCCGGGACCGGGCGAGCGATGGGCCATGATGGAGGCGTGAGCGCCGAGGACCTGGAGAACTACGAGACGGAGATGGAGCTCGCGCTGTACCGCGAGTACCGCGACGTCGTGAACCTGTTCGCCTACGTCGTCGAGACGGAGCGACGGTTCTACCTCGCGAACCAGGTCGACCTCCAGGTCCGGTCCGCGGCCGGCGAGGTGTACTTCGAGCTCCGCCTCAGCGACGCGTGGGTGTGGGACGTCTACCGCTCGGCGCGCTTCGTGAAGTCGGTCCGCGTCGTGACGTTCAAGGACGTGAACGTCGAGGAGCTCGCGAAGGCGGAGCTCGACCTGCCCGAGGGCGGCGGCTTCCGCCGCTGAGCCCGGCCTCGGTCCACCGCCGCCCGCGGCTCGAGCGCGTCCACAGGCCCCGCGGACCCCGGCCGGCGGGGCCGTCCGACGCCGCCACCCTCGGCGTCGGAGGTGGTCGCGATGCGCGCGAAGGACGCCGTGGGGCGCTACGGGGAGCGGGTGGCCGCGGCGTTCCTGGTGGAGCGCGGCTGGCAGGTGCTGGACCGGAACTGGCGCGGCCCGTCGGGCGAGCTGGACATCGTCGCGCTCGACGGCGACGAGCTCGTGGTGGTCGAGGTCAAGACCCGCACCGGGGACGGGTTCGGACATCCCGCCGAGGCGGTGACGACGGCGAAGCTGGCACGCCTGCGCCGGCTGGCGGGGCAGTGGCTGGCCAGCCACGAGGTCCATCCCCGCGGCGTGCGGATCGACGTGCTCGCGGTGCACGCGGGCGGTCCGGGAGCAGCCCGGGTCGAGCACCTGGTGGGCGTCTCGTGACCGGCGCCCTGGGGCGCACGGCCGCGGTCTCGCTGGTGGGCCTCGCCGGGCACCTCGTCGAGGTCGAGGCGCACCTGGCCGCGTCGATCCCCGGGTTCACGCTGGTCGGGCTTCCCGACGCCTCGCTCGCCGAGGCCCGTGACCGGGTGCGCGCCGCGATGACGTCGTCGGGGCTGCCCTGGCCGCAGCGGCGCATCACGGTGAACCTGTCGCCGGCCTCCCTGCCCAAGGCGGGCTCCGGCTTCGACCTGGCCGTCGCCGTCGCCACGCTCGCGGCGGCAGGCGTGTGCCGTCCGGACGCCGTGGCCGGCGTCGTGCACATCGGTGAGCTGGGCCTCGACGGCCGCCTGCGGCCCGTGCGCGGGGTGCTGCCCGCGGTGGTCGCCGCCGTGGCCGCGGGGCACTCGCGCGTCGTCGTGCCTGCCGGGAACGAGGCCGAGGCGCGCCTCGTACCGGGCGCGCAGGTGCGTGCCGCGGGACACCTCGCCCAGGTCGCGTCCTGGTACGGGGCCGACGTCGAGGTCCCCGACCACGAGCCGGCCCTGCCCGAGTCGCTCGCCTCGCCGGGGCGGGCCACGCCCGACCTGGCCGACGTCGTGGGCCAGCGCGCCGCCCGGTGGGCGCTGGAGGTGGCCGCCGCCGGCGGGCACCACGTGCTCATGGTCGGGCCGCCCGGGGCGGGCAAGACGATGCTGGCCGCGCGCCTGCCGGGGCTGCTGCCCGACCTGCGCGAGTGCGAGGCGGTGGAGGTGACCGCCGTGCACTCGGTCGCCGGGACGTTCCGCGCCGCGGACGGGCTCGTGCGACGCCCGCCGTTCGAGGACCCGCACCACACCGCCACGCCCCCGGCGGTCGTCGGTGGCGGCTCGGGCATGCCGCGGCCGGGGGCGGCGTCGCGGGCGCACCGCGGGGTGCTCTTCCTGGACGAGGCACCTGAGTTCAGCCCTGCCGTGCTGCAGACGCTCCGGCAGCCCCTCGAGCACGGGGAGCTCGTCATCCAGCGGGCCGGCGGGAGCGCGCGCTTCCCGGCGCGATTCCAGCTCGTCCTCGCGGCGAACCCGTGCCCGTGCGGGCTGGCGGTGGGCAAGGGGCTCGCGTGCACCTGCACGCCGCTGGCGCGGCGCCGCTACTTCGCGCGGCTGTCCGGACCGCTGCTCGACCGGGTCGACGTGCAGGTCGAGGTGCTGCCGGTCACCCGCGCCGACCGCCTTGCCGCTGAGCCGGGGGAGTCCACCCGCGCGGTTGCGGCGCGGGTGGCCGCCGCCCGTGCGGCCGCGGAGGCTCGCCTGTCCGGCACGGGATGGCGGACCAACGCGGAGGTGCCGGGGTCCTGGCTCCGTGAGCACACGCCTCGGTCCGCCGCCCATGCCGAGCTCGACCGTGCGCTCGACGCGGGCGCGCTCAGCCTGCGGGGCAGGGACCGGGTGCTGCGTCTGGCGTGGACGCTGGCCGACCTCAGAGGTGTCGCCGCACCGGACGCCGACGACGTCGGCGAGGCGCTTCTCCTGCGCACCCGCGGGCGGCTCGGCGCATGACGGCCGCAGACCCGGTCCGTGCCGCGCGGGCCGCCTGGAGCCGACTGGTCGAGCCCGGCGACACGGTGGCGGGTGCCCTCGTCGCCGCCCTCGGCCCGCAGGACGCGCTCGCGTGGCTCCGGCGGCCGGGTCCGGCAC